>JAJYOS010000389.1 GCA_021796055.1 Bacteroidota bacterium | reverse complement strand
TTTGTGATAAATCCCGGAAAGTACCGCGACAAAACTCTCTTTGATCCTGGTCAGGTCTACGAATGTCAGGTTTGTCTCGTCAAGCTGCCCCTCTTCGTATCTGCTTTTAACGATGGCATCTATCATGGAAACGATATTGCCCATCGATTTTTCTTCAAGCGACCTTGTGGCTGCCTCCACGGAGTCGGCGAGCATGACTATCGCAGTCTCCTTCGATCGCGGCTTAGGCCCATCGTAACGGTAGTCGTCTTCACTGACATCTCCCGTGGCAAACGGTCTCTTGAGGGCCTTTCCGTAGAAGTAAGCCACGAGTGTAGTACCATGATGCATTGGTATGAAGTCAAGTATCCGCTGGGGCAGGTGGTATTTCTTTCCGAGATCCAAGCCGTCCGAAACATGAGACATGACCATCTGGACGCTTATGTCGGGAGGAAGCCAGTCGTGTTTCGACTTATTGGAATCCATCGTGTTTTCGATAAAATACTCCGGTGTGAGAGTCTTTCCGATGTCGTGGTAGTAGGCGCCGACACGGGCAAGTATCGAATTTGCCCCGACCGCCTCGGCGGCTTTCTCCGCAAGCGTCCCAACGATGATGGAATGATGAAATGTCCCTGGCGCCTTTTGCGACAGTTCTCGAAGCGCGGGCTGGTTGAAATCCGAAAGCTCAAGGAGCGTCAGATCGGTCGCGATGTTGAAAACCTTCTCGAAGAAGATTAGAAGTCCGAATGTTATTATCGGCGAAAGGACGGAGTTGACGGCAATCAGTGAAAACCCCGCCAGCATCGTGGAAACGTCCTCCGCCCGCTGGAACGAGATCGCGAGAGTCGCAAGCGCGTAACCTAAGAAGATAAACACGAGGCTTCTGAATATCTGCGTCCTATTCTTTATGTCTCTCACCGTGTAAAGCGCGAGCGCTCCCGCGCTGAGCGCCGTGAACGCGGCGCCGAAGTCGTTCCCCCTCATCGCTCCCACTATTAGAGCAATCGCGACGGTGGCTTGAAACGCCAGCCGCGAATCGAAAATGACGGTGAGTATCATAGATGCTACCGGGACCAGTATCAGGTATTGAACCGGCAGAGTAGTCTGAGCGGTGAACGCGAAATGCATGAGCAGTCCTTCGAAAATGATGAGGACTGCGATCAGCAGGAGCATCTTGTTGTTGAAGAAGACTTTCTTCCTGAAAAGGAAAAGATAGATGCTGAGAAGACCAATTATGACTAGCATCATCAGGAATTTCCCGCCGAACTGGAGCAGCATGCTTGCGGCTCCTGTTCTTTCGCGTAGGGCCCTCTCCAACGAATCAAGCTTGAGTTTTATTTCGTTGGTTATCTTGTCGTGTTTGCCGATTATGCGTTCGTTTTCCTTGACGAACCCGACAGTCTTCGGGACCAATTCTACGGCGGCGTTGATTTCCCTCTGCGTCTGAGATCTGTTGTACGTCAAGTTGGGAAGGACCTGAGATGCTATGGCGCTTGACAGTATCTGTGCGCTTGCAGTATCTCCCTTCAGCATGCTGATGGAAGCGGCGTCAAGCTGTCTGGCGACGTCTCGAATAGTCAGGACCTGTTCGAGCGGGACAGGTGTCTCGGAATTCCCCCGCCTCTCGACAATAACCGACGTTCCGACCTGGTCGCGCGGCCTGTCTATGACTCCAGTCTGATAGTCGCTTGCGAGTATCGTTGTGATGGTGGATGAAAGCGAGCCGATCCTGCGGAGAACAATCGGATTACGATAAATGTTGACAAGGAGCTGGTGCCACTCGGAAGTCGAGAATCTGTAAGGAAGGTTCTGCATGATATTCGACAGCGACAGCGAATCCCTCTCGAAAATCTGCTTGTTTCTCTCGCGATCCATCCTCAACTGTAGTTCAAGCGCCGTCCTGACCTGTGAAATGAACGCCGCGGCAGAATCAAGTCGATATCTTTCGATCTCGACCCTGTCGAATACCGGCTTCACATTTTCTACAGCTTGGCTGACCTCTCTCTTGTACTCAGTCGGGTCCTTGTATATGGGGAAGGAAAATGGAGCTATGACGTCTTCGTGGGTCCAGATCGTGCCGACATCGTAGTGAATTTTCAATTGATTCTGCGACGGAGCAAGGAGGGTGATTGTCAAGACGAGTCCCAGAAGAAGCAGGACCTTAGTCGTCATACTTTTTTCAAAGTCGATTCCTCTTAATTTTCGAAATGCGTATTTGAGCCTAGCGAGGAAATCTTTCATTATCATCAGTACCGATCGTTTTTTCTAACTTCATAAAAGAGCTCTAAAAACTCCGCTGCGCCGTCGCCATCATTGCTGGACTCGGTAACGAGGTCTGCCTGATCCTTCAACTCAGGGACGGCATTCTTCATCGCGATTCCCGTCCCCGCGCGCTTAAAAGCCTCTATATCGTTCCTGAAATCTCCGAGAACTGCCACCTCACGCTTGCTGATCCCGTAATATTTTTCCAAGTGTGCAAGGCCGGTGGCTTTCGAACAATTCCTATTCCGGATCTCCAGATACCACCGTCCTTCGTGCGATGAACTGCGGTAAAAGCTGGCTTCCAACTTTGAAAAGAAACTGAGCGCGACACGTTCTATCGCCTTCACCGCTTCATGACTATCTCCCCCCCCGCAATTATTCTGACCGTCCGGTCAACGTAAGGAAAGAGATCCTCAACAATCTCGCTTTCCAGGTCTAGGCTTCCTATGTAGCTTGGAAGAGTAGCCGCGGATTCGAGTCGGACAAGCCTGTCGTCCGCGAGGAGGGCGACGCTTGTTAGGCTTTTATCGGCCTCTTCCATCACATCCTTTATTGTCGAAGGCTTTACGTAACTCGCGAAAATATTTGCCTCGGCGTGCGGAAGGCGCACGAGAGCGCCATCGAGTGAAATGATCGGCGTTCTGAGTCCAAGTTTGTCCGCGATCCTTTCTGCTGACAAATGTGCTCTTCCCGTCATTATCGCCAGGTTTATCCCGATTTCCGTCAGCTTTTGAACGCCTTGCCGGGTAACGTTTGAGATTTCTCCCCGGTCATCGAGCAAAGTCCCATCCAGATCGGTAGCGACAAGCTTTACACGTCTCAGTTTTTCAGCCAATTTGTCAGAAAGAGTGGGCATTTATGTTCCGCTTGTAGTTTAATGATTACACAGATTATAATGAAATTACAAGTCGCGGCTGGTCACACCTCTTTGAATTGCATTTCCTTCATATAAATGATAAATTTATGCGTTTTTTTAAAGGAGAACATGAGTAAAATTAAGAAAATTGGCGTTTATACGAGCGGCGGCGATGCGCCGGGCATGAACGCGGCATTAAGAGCGATTGTAAGAACTGCGGCTTATCGCGGAATAGATATTGTCGGAATTCAACACGGTTACAACGGCATGATAAAGGGGGACTTCGTTCCGCTCGGTCCCCGGTCAGTCTCGAACATCATCCAGCGTGGGGGGACACTCCTCAAGACGGCCCGCTCCCAGGAGTTTATGACTCGCGAGGGGAGGGCCAAAGCGGCTGCGAACCTGAAATCTCAAGGGATCGAAGGGCTTGTAGCAATTGGTGGTAATGGCACTTTCCAAGGAGCGACTTTGCTCCATGATGAGCATATGATCCCAACCGTCGGTGTGCCAGGAACGATTGACAACGACTTGTACGGGACCGATTTTACAGTCGGTTACGACACTGCTATAAACACGGCTGTTGAAGCGATCGATAAGATTCGCGATACTGCGGATGCCCACGACAGGGTGTTCTATGTGGAAGTAATGGGACGTGACGCGGGTTTCATAGCTTTAGATGTGGGCATAGCGGGAGGAGCGGAGTACATCGCCATTCCCGAGATTGAAGAGAACTTTGAGGCGATCCGGCAGAAGTTGACCTCGGGAGGCCGCCAAAGAAGCAGCATTGTAGTTATAGCTGAAGGATGCTTCAAAGGCGGCGCGGTAGATCTTGCCAGGAGGATGAGCGAATTCGTCCATCTTCACTACCGGGTCACTGTTTTGGGTCATATTCAGCGCGGCGGAAGCCCGACGGCCCGCGACCGCGTTTTGGCAGCGAGACTGGGATCGGCGGCAGTTGAGGCTCTCCTTCACGGTGAAACAAATGTGATGGCGGGCGAAATAAACGGTAACGTCGTTCTCACTCCGATGCGTGACACGTGGGAAAAGAAGAAAGCTGTGGACAATAGTCTCGTTGAATTGTCCCAAGTGCTCTCAATTTGATGGAGGCGCGTCGGCTATTCTCTTCCAGCCGACGGTAAATGACCGGAGAAAATTCTTAATGACAAGTTCGAAAAAGTTTGTATCCGTTGCTGTTCTTGCCGCCGCGATGTCGTTCCTTGTCCAAGGGTGCAGCTTGACCGCGCTTACAATCGGGGCGACGAGCGGAATCATCAACGGAGGCTTCAAGGCAATAAACAGAGAAACGGACCTTGAGCTGGCTTCACAGGCTATACCGGCCGACCTGAAGCTTCTCGACGGTCTCATCATCGAGGCGCCGAACAACGAGAAGCTCCTTTTGCTCGGGGCGCAGGGATATACCAGTTATGCGCTCGGCTTCGTTCAAGATTCGTCGAGACCCCGCGCAAATCTTTTCTACCTGCGCGCGCGTGACTATGGGCTGAGGATTCTATTCAGAAACGAAGACTTTAAAAAACATTTCCATGGTGATGTTGCTGACTTCGACAAAGCTTTGAATAAGTTAGGAAAGAGCGATGTTCCCGCCGTATTCTGGACGGCTAACGCCTGGGGAAATTACGTCAACCTTAACCGCGACAACGTCAATGCTTTGGCAGACCTGCCGAAGGTTGAAGCGATGATGAAATTCGTCTTGAAATACGAACCGTCCTACTTCTACGGAGGGGCGCATCTTTTCTTCGGAACCATCCTCGGGAGTCTACCGGCGATGTTCGGAGGAGATACGACAGCCGCAAGGGTGAATTTCGAGAAGGCTATCCATTATTCTGACGGCAAGTTCCTCATGACTTATTATTATTTCGCGAAGTCATACGCCGTCATGACCCAGAACAAGGAGCTGTTTGTGTCGCTCCTCAACAAGGTGATAGACGCGCCGGAAAATCTCCTTCCGGATGAGAATCTTGCAAACCAGATCGCCAAAGAGAAGGCGAAAGAGTTGTTGAAACACGAAAGTGATTATTTTTGAAAGGTTGAAAATGTCAAAGACTGCAAAGGGTTTATTTGTAATGTTGTCGGTTCTGCTGCTGACGAGTCTCTCGGCCTCCGCGCAGCAATACACGATTAAGTTTGCCACGGTCGCTCCGCTCGGAAGCACCTGGATGAATGTCATGGAACAGTACAACGCTGCCGTCATGAAGGAAAGCGGCGGACGCCTCGGGTTCAAATTTTATGCGGGAGGCATCGCCGGTGACGAGAAAGATGTCCTTAGAAAGATTAGGATCGGGCAGTACCAGGCGGGTGGTTTCACCGGCGTCGGAATGGGCGAGATTGCGCCGGAAGAAAGGATTCTGGATACGCCGTTCCTGTTCCACGATACTTCCGAAATCAATTACATCTACAAGAAGTTCACACCTCAGTTCAGCGAAGCGTTCGAGCGCGGCGGCTTCGTTTTCCTCGGATGGGCTGAAGTGGGCTTCGTCTATGTTTTCACACAGAAGCCGATCTACACAGTGGAAGACATGAACGACGTGAAGGCGTGGATGTGGGAAGGAGACCCTATCGCCCAGGTGTCGTTTAAAGTGCTTCATCTAGCTCCGATCCCGCTCTCTGTAACGGATGTTAACCAGGCTCTCCAGACGGGGATGGTAAACTGTGTCTATGCCTCGCCGCTGGCGATGATCGCGCTCCAATGGTTCACTCAGGTGAAGTATATGCTTGATGTTCCGCTGGCGAACGCGAGCGGGGCTGTGCTCATTTCGAAGAGATACTTCGATAAACTGCCGCCCGACCTTCAGCAAATACTCGTCAAGAACGGCCAGATCTATCTCAAAGAGCTGACTGAGATGAGCAGGATCGAGAACAACAAAGCAATCAAGACGCTCCAATCCAAAGGGATAATCCTGACCAAACCGAAGTCCAAGGAGGCTCTTGCCAGGTACTACAAGACCGGCGAAGAGGCCCGGCAGATGCTCGTCGGAAAGTTATATTCACAGAATCTGCTTGACGAAGTGCAGTCCGCCCTGGCTCAGTACCGTTCAGACAAGGAGCATCAGGGTAAGTGAAGATCATTAGAAAGATCGAAAACGCGCTCGGGATTTTTGAGAACGCGCTCCTCGTCCTGTTCCTGACGGTAACAGTCGTGCTGGCGTTCCTTCAGGTCATATTGAGAGAATTCTGGTCGACCGGAATCATCTGGGCTGATGTATTCCTGAGGCATTTGGTATTATGGGTCGGGTTTTTCGGCGCGGCACTCGCTGCGAAGGAATCGCGTCATTTCTCGATTAACATTATTACAAAGAAACTTCCGCCGATTGCCCAGCGGATAGTGCAGGTCTTCCTACACTTTACATCTGCAGTGGTCTGCTATTTTC
>JAJYOS010000388.1 GCA_021796055.1 Bacteroidota bacterium | reverse complement strand
CGGCGTATGAGGGATCTGGAGTAATGTATTTTAAAAGTGAAAGAGCCATTGTGGCGTCACGGAGACTTGATGGTTTATCAAGCCAGAGATATTTGAAAGGATAAACGGTCGTCCGTCCAGCTTGAGACAGCTTCAGTTCGAAATTCCCTTCAGTAAGGGTGTCGATAGGAATTACACCGAGATAGAAAGCTCCGGATGAATCTTTGGAGTCGGACATAAAGAACCCATCTACGCCTCTAAGAGGTTGAAGGCGGTCGCCGGCAAAAGTGAGGGGCACCTCGCAGGTAACCTCCGGCCTTTCCAGGCTCTTATTTGAAAGCGATGCTGAGAGCGTGGTTTTCGCTTTGCTCAAGACCAGAAGACGAATGCGGTGCGGGAAGGGTGCCACGTCGTTCGAAATAGCCGGATAGTAATTTTCACCCGACAGTGAATCGAGAAATATTACCGACAACACTTCGGAGGAGTCTCGGGGAAGAAAATGCTTTCTAACGACTGTATTGAGATAACTGATCTTTTGCGGGTCATCACGAAGTTCCATATTTATGTTGTAGACCGAGCGCGGCAAGGTAACGGTAACGAAATCGGCAGCGCGCCTTGAGTCTGACCGCGTTTCATCGAACGATCGCGCGGTAACGTCTTTTCGAGCGGAGCAGCGGTGGTTAATCCCGCGGACTGAGTCCAATGCGTCTACCGAAAAAGAAAGCTGGGCGGAGAACCGGGAAGGGGAATCGTTCGATTTTGTGAAAATGATTTTCCTATAAGGCAGCTCGTAAGCAACACACATTGTGACACTGTCCGTGTTCGCTCCGAGAACCCATGTAGATGACGCCGCACTCTCACTGAGCCCTTTAGGCTGTGTGAATGCTGAGCTTGAAAGGAAGAGGAGAGTCGGCACAACACCGAGGAAAGACTTAGCCACCATTTATCATAAGTTAATCAGCTGCGGACTGTTTATCAAAACACTGAAGCGCGGGCGGTCCCGAAACCGGTGAGGATAGCCTCAAATGCCGCGACCCATCACACGATGGAGTCGAAGTTTGTCAGCGTTACGGGCTCCTCGGTCCAGAACGGCTCGGCATACCTTACGCCCGCCATCCTGCCGTGATAACTCATCCTGCCGAGCAGGTAGTCCATGAACTCGGGCGTCGAGAGCATCGTCTGCGGATCCTTGCTGGAGGGGTTGAAGAACTGGGACTTGTGAGCCTTTATTGCGGCGACCTTGGTATCGAAGTCGTTCGATATATCGACATAGAGAGTCGGGGTAAATGTTCGGTGCTGCATATAAAAGTACGCCCTCTTGGGTCGGTACGCGGCGAGTGCCCCTGTCTTCAGTTTCCGGAGTCCTGAATAAAATACCGCATCCCTGACGAGCTGATGGGCATGAACGTGGTCGGGATGCCTCTCCTCACGGTACGGTGCAAATACTATTTCCGGCTGATATTTCCTTATCATGGTGACGACCTTAAGAAGGTTCTTCCGGTTCAGCTCGATGTTCGAGTCGGCGATACCCAAATTGACTCGCACGTCGGCGCCGAGAATTCTTGCGGCCTCTTTTGCTTCGGTGGCTCTGACAGCCGCATTGCCGCGCGTGCCCATTTCACCCTTCGTGAAATCTACAATTCCGAACGGCTTGCCGTTTCTGTACAACATGGAGAGCGTGCCTCCGCAGCTCATTTCTACATCGTCGGGGTGGGCCCCGAAGGCCAGCGCATAAACTTTCATAATTTCTTCATCCTCAGGAGTTTTGGTGCAAGTTTGAACAACGAATGCAGTTTGCTGAAAATGTTCCGGCGATACAGGAAATCTACAGCTGTTTCAAAAAAAGACAGGGTCCTTTTGTCGTATCTGTACCACCACAACTTCTTCATCCGGGGCGCCCGTTCTATCTCGTAATATTTCGGGGCCACCATTTCGAGCAATCCCTCTCGTCCGTGGACTCGTCCCGTGCCGCTCTCTCTGGCGCCGCCCACGACACCGTCAATTATTCCGTAGTAGCTGATCACGTCGTTTATGGTGACGGCCCCGGCTCGGAGCTTCTTTGCCATCTCCATCCCGTGCTTTGAGTCTGCGGTCCAGATGCTGGCAGATAGTCCGAATCTCAATGCGTTCACAAGTGCGATCGCTTCGTCGTCGGATCGGAACTCGGTGATGGGAAGGACCGGCCCAAATGTTTCCTCTTTCATAATCAGAGAATCCATCGGGACGTCAACGAGTACAGTAGGAGGAATGAAGTACGCACCTTCTTTGCTGGAGAAAGATCCTCCCGCCACGACCCGGGCACCTCTTTTCGTCGCGTCCTCCACCTGGTTTTTGACCGTCTCGAACTGGGCTTTGTTTATAATGGCTCCGACGTCCGTGTTCTCGTCTGTGCCGGGGCCGGTGCGCAAATCTTTGACTTTCTTCTGGACCAACGTCATGAACTGATCGAATATCTTCTCGTGGACAAAGCACCTCTCAACCGATACACATGTTTGTCCGGCATTCATGAATGCTCCCCAGATCGCGGCGCTGGTTGCAGTATCGATGTCTGCATCCGGCAAAACGATCATCGCATCCTTGCTTCCGAGCTCGAGCGATACCGGAACCAGACATCTTGATGCTGCTTCAGAGACTCTATGTCCGACGGCCGTGCTTCCGGTAAAAAATATCTTGTCCGTGCAGGCGGTGATGAGCGCAGCCCCGACATCGCCGGCACCCTGGACAATCGAGAGAAGTTTTCGCGGGATGCCGGCCTCCCACATGAAGTCGCCAATCAAGCCTCCTTCCAGTGGAGTATGCTCGGACGGCTTGAATATCACTGCGTTTCCCGCCATCAACGCCGGGACGATCTGGCCTAGCGGCACCAGGAGAGGATAGTTCCATGGTGAGATTATGCCGACCACTCCAGTTGGCTCGTATTGCACAAACGCTCGCTTGGTCTTCATGATGGGAAGACCGATCCTGACACGGCGACTTCGCAGGATCTTTTCCGATCTTCCGGCATAGTATCGAACAATCTCCAGAGACGGGATTATCTCAGATGAATATGCTTCCATGAGGGGCTTCCCATTCTCTTTTGAAATGAGTTCAGCCACCGTCTTTTTCCGGGAGACCAGTATCTCTCCGAACTTTCTCAAGAGTGCGGCGCGGGAGCGAAAGGGGATGTGTGCCCATTCGCGTTGAGCTGTGCGCGCATCCTCCACGATTTTAGGTATATTGCCTGTCGGTGTGGATTCGACTTGTCCAATTTTCTCGCCGGTGGCGGGGTTGACTGAATCGATGATCATGCTAAAATTTACTCTCTAACTCTTTGCTTTTCAAATGATTGTGGTGCCCGGTCTAAGTGCACTATTACAGATGTCAGTGCAATCGAGAATTGAAATTGTGGCCGGGATTTTGTTATATTTTAGCCAAAGTGAATAATTGTCGCCACAATCCCAGCTGACCTCCTTAAATGAACGAAGAGCAGAACAAACCGGTAAAGCGTTACGTATTTGACGATATAAGTTCGGAGTACTATGCCGAGTATGAAGAGCCTCAGGTTGTTCGCCCCGAAAAGGAGATTCCCAGGCAATCGGTGTCGACCCCTCCTCCCGAGCCGCAAAGGACATTTGCACCCAAGAAGGAGGGACCGCGGTTCAGCATCATCGATACTTTCTATTTCAAGCCTGAGGAGCAGGCTCCCGCGGAGCCAAGGGCTGAGTTTCATTCGATTCTGCACAAGCTCCTTGAACTTGTCCAAGAAGTGCTCTTCGCAAACACTACCGTCGTTTTTTGGGTGAACAGGGAAAGGCAGTTGCTCGCGATCGCCGACAAGATGACCAAGTCGAACACGTTCACGCGGGAGTTACGCCTCCCTATCGGCAACGACGTTGTCAGCCGAATAGCATCGAGCGGAAAGCCTGAAATAATTTCCGAGATCAATCCGGCTGCGGAGATCGACGTCGTCCCTTACTATGAATCGCCGACCGGCGTCAAAAGTCTTATCGGTGTGCCGATATTTTATAGGGATGAAGTTATTGCTGTTCTTGTCGCGGATAGCCTGACGGACGAAGGTTTCGGAAGGGAGACTGTCCCGCTGCTCGGCAACTTCACCAGGTTATTCTCGGCCATCCTTAGAGCCATCACAGACAAGTACGATTTGGCCGTGATAAAAAATGCGTTCAATTCCCTGAAGTGGCTTGGAAACGAACTGACCACAAAGTCGGACGTGAGCTCAGTATTGACTGCAATCGCGACTGCGGTTTCGGACACGGTCGATGCAGAGTTCGTGAGTCTGGTCTCTCAAAGCGAGGCGCATACGTGGTCGGTGGCAAGAATTGTGAAACGTTCCGGAGCCGAGTATGTAGAAGAGGGCTGTAAGGTAAGCCTCAGCGATACTCTTGCGGGCAAGGCGGTAAGGGAAAACAGGCCTCTTTATATGGAAGATCTTTCTCGTGTTGAAGAACACAGGTTCAACCAGAGTGAGCCGTTGGGAAAGGGGTCCTTTGTCGCGATACCGATATCGGGATTGAGCACTTGCTTCGGAGTGATCACTGTGGAGAGTCTCACGCCGGGTAAATTTTCCTCACTGGAAGTCGACGGTATGAAGCAGCTGGTCAATCTCGGAGCCTACGCCGCTGAGGTCAGTCAGGCCAATCAGCTCCTGGACAAGTTTGTGGTTTTTGACAGAACGACCGGTACCCTTAACAAGAGATTCTTTGTCGAAAGACTTGAGGAAGAGATCGGCAGGGTGAACGATCTGGGAATCAAGAGCGCGTTGGTTCTGATGGGCCTGGACAGAGTCGACGACATCAGGAACAGGTTTTCCGTCGAGGGAGTCGATTACATTCTGACGGATGTCGCAGAGACGGTCCGTGGATGGCTTAAGCCCTACGACGCGATCGGTAAGGTCTCCGCTCACTCTTTCGGCATTATCCTGGAAGGATTCTCTCAGCATGAGGCACTGGCCTGGGGCGAGAAGTTCCGCAAGAATCTCGCCACAAAGGTTTATCCAATTGGCTCAAGAAACTATATGGCGACGATTAGTGTTGCAGTTTTGAATATAGATAGCAAGAACGATCCCTCCGAGCTTGTGATTACTGCACAGAAAGTTCTTCAGCGGGCTCACACGAGCGGGGGCAATGTCGTGAAGATTTTATAATGAAGGAGAAAATATAATGGCTAAGACAACGAGTTTTGCGGAGAAGGCCGCCAAGGCTTTGGCGGGGAAAAAGGGCTCAGAATGCCCGAAATGCGGGGAGATTATGCAGAGTGTCCTCGTTATCTCCGCGGAGAAGACCGAAAAAGCAAGCTATAAGTACAATCAACATTTTGTGAAAGTTTGTAAGTGCAACGAGAAGGAAGTGTACGCTTGATTTCTCTCTCGCTCCCTTGACGGGCGGATGCACCATTCCAGAACGGTTGCGGTCCAAGCCCTTGAGTGAAGCAGTGCCACCAGGATCATCGTCGCCATGCCACCTTTTGCCCGTTGCTTTGGCAGGGAGCGGGAAAGACGATTTAAGTGTTGTGATTACTGAACTATTTGAACTTGGCAACGGCATTACGTTCGGCTTGAGTCCGGGTAAGAAGAGTTTTTGCCAATAAAAGAGGTAATTAAATGATTAAAGTCGGTAAGCAATATCCTTCCCGTGAGAACCAGACGATCGACAAATACCTCCAGGAAATAGGTAAGGTCGATCTTCTTACTCCCGAGGAGGAGATTGAGCTGGCGATCAAAGTCCGGGAGAATGACCAGAAGTCTCTCGAGAAATTAATCAAGGCAAACCTGAGATTTGTTGTCAGTGTAGCGAAGCAATACCAGAATCAGGGACTTTCGTTAGGTGATTTGATAAATGAAGGTAATCTTGGATTGATAAAAGCTGCGAAACGTTTTGACCCGACACGCGGATTCAAGTTCATTTCATATGCGGTGTGGTGGATTCGGCAGTCGATACTGCAGGCTCTTGCTGAACAATCGAGGATCGTTCGTCTCCCGCTTAACCGCGTGGGGGCCCTCAACAAGATCGGGAAGAAATTCAGTGAGCTGGAGCAGGAGTTCGAGCGGGAACCGAGCCCTTCGGAAATCGCTGAACAGCTTGACATGAGTTTGTACGAGGTCGATAAGACCCTGCAAATTTCCGGAAGACATCTCTCCGTGGACCAGCCGTTCGTTCAGGGCGAAGACAATAAACTCCTGGATGTCATGGCCGATGATAATCAGCTGCCGCCGGACTACACTCTGATGAAGGAGTCATTACGTACCGAGGTGGAGCGGGCATTGAAATCCTTGACCGACAGGGAAGCCGAGGTCATAAGACTCTACTTCGGAATTGAACGCGAGCATCCCCTTACGCTCGAGGAAATCGGCGAGAAATTCAACCTGACTCGTGAGAGGGTAAGGCAGATCAAGGAGAAAGCGATACGCCGGCTTCGCCACGCCACGAGAAGCAAGGCGCTTCGAGCTTACCTGGGTTGATCCGACAGGCTTCTTTTGACAGGCATCCCGCCGACGGGATGCTTTTTTTG
>JAJYOS010000387.1 GCA_021796055.1 Bacteroidota bacterium | reverse complement strand
GTACTTCTGAATTTCATATAACCTCCATTTCTTGTTCCCTGTAAGCTAGCGCGAGAGAATGAAACTGACATGAAACCATGATCGTACCACCAAGTCTTCTCAGGTGTTCCATCTAATTGCGGATTACGATCGACTGCCCGGGCCGCAGTTCCGCGGGATCTCCGTTCCACATTCTAAGGTTCGCAACCGACACGCCGAATTCCCTGGCTATCCCCCACAACGAGTCGCCTTCCTTGACTTTGTACAATTTTCTTGCACCAGGATCCTCAGCATACATCCTGTCGCGCCTTTTCACGGCATATTGCGGCGGTGCGACCCGAAGATACTGTCCTGCCCGTATGAAACTGCCGTGAATCCCGTTCCAAATTTCGAGGTCGCGCACAGTGACTCGGTACAGTGACGCGATCTCACCGAGGTTTTCACCCGCTATGACCCGGTGATAATCTCCGGGCGGCCGCGGATCTTGTCCGGCAATTCTGCTGTAACTGCCGGCGAAGTGATATACAACGGAGAGCCTCGCGCCCGGTCTTATGAAAGATCCTCTGAGATGATTAAGCACCATTAACCTGTGAACCGACATACCGTACTGCGCCGCAATTCCGCTCAATGTCTCCCCTCGCCGGACAGTATGATACATCCACACCGGCTTCTCAGAGACCGCAAACTTAGAGTAATCTTCGGCGAACAGCTTGTCGGTACCTGACGGAACATTCAGTCTGAATTCACCGTGATAATCCGGCGGCGTGATATTGCGTGTGAGCATCGGATTCAAGGTCATGAGTGAATCGAGGGGGACACCGGTTACTCGGGAGATATCGGCTAACTCAACGCCACAGGGTACTGTTACTGTGTCGTATTCAATAGGAGCAGTTCTCACATCGCCGTCGAATCCGAATTTACCCGGATCTGTCATTATTAGTGTCACTGCAATATATTCGGGTACATAATTCCTCGTCTCCCACGGGAGATACCGACGGATCTTCCAGAAGTCCCTCGACCCGCCGCTTCGCTGTATTGCCCAATCGACCGCGAGCTCTCCGCAGTTGTACGCTGCGATCGCAAGATACCAGTCGCCCAAGTCGTCGTGAAGATTCTTCAGGAGTCTCGCAGCCGCTTCCGTAGCCAGGACAGGATCCCTGCGCTCATCGTACCACCAGTTGAACTTGAGCCCGTATCGCAGCCCCGTCGATGGAACGAACTGCCACAGCCCGACCGCACTCGCCCAGGAGCGCGCCTTCGGGTCGAGTCCGCTTTCCTGAAGGGACAAATATGCTAAGTCAGATGGAATATGCTCTTTCTCAAATATGCCCTTCATCATGGGCATATATTCGCCTGAAAGATGCATCCAGTTCTTCATGTACCATCGACCGCGCGTTTGCAGGTACCGGATATTATCTCTGACATAGCGATTCATGACAAGCGGCACAGTCCTCACCGGTAAATTCTCTGATTCAAGGCCCATCTCATTCGCTTCGTTGGAATCAAGCATATCTGCAAGTTCCTCACACAAAGCGGAGGGTGATGAGCTGGGAGAAACATTCCCGGATGCGATGCGGTATTTTTCGTCATCAGTGGCGATTTCCCGGCTCAGCTTCACAGGCTTGCAGTTCTTCAAAACGTTCAGGGCGGAATTGTCATTTGACGCTGTTTCGTTCTCTTCAACGGTACGGGATTTCTGAAGCATTCTATTCGATGAGCAGGAAGAAACCGAAAGTGAAATCAATATTCCACATAAAGTCAGAAAGAAGTACCTTGCGCTCATTTGTTCTCCTCGTTCTGGTCATCGGGCATGTTCTGTCACTCAGATATCATCTTCTTCCATAGAAGTTTCTCCCTGCTTTCATCGATCTATTGAACTGACGGGGCTGTCACTTAAGGGGAGCCACTTCCAATACCGTGAACGAATTCGGCTTCATCGTCGGGCGCGGATGAGGATGCTCGGCAGTCGGCGCGGCCGGCGGATTGAATTCTGCTGTCGGGAGGAAGAGATGGTGAGTCTTCACATCTATCGTAATGGTCCTTGCTCCAAGCTGAGTCGGAAACTGCTCGAGGACGGTGAACTTGTCTTTCCCTTCCTCCTGAACCACCGTAAGAGTTCCCTGGCCGTTTGAACTGAAAGCCCGGCGGAGTACCGGATCAAATGCGGCACCGTCGACTCGCTCGCCGATCGGAAGAGTGGTCATTACTTTTCCGTTCAAGGCGTTCATCACAACCATTAACTTGTTATGGCATGTCGAAAAAAGAATGTGTCTCTTCGCATCGATTGCCAGCCCGCTCGGGTGCTCACCAGGGGCCAGGGGCCAAACGTTTTCTATCTTCATGGTTCGCGGATTAATCTCGTCGACCTGACTGTTGTCTTCGATATTGATGTATATCCTTCCCTGTCCGTCTGTAGCTGAGAACTCCGGGCTTCCCGATAGCTTGATCGTTCCTATCACTTTGTCGGTGCGGGCATCGATGACAGTTGAATTGCCGGATCGGCCGTTGCATGTAAAGACGCGATGGGTGAACGGGTCGTACAGAATGGCGTCCGGGTCCCGGCCTGTCACCTGTATTGTTCCGATGACTTGCAGGGTTTTGAGATTGAAAACTGTAACCGACGAGTCAGCACCGTCGCTTATGAACCCTTTGTTCAGATCCTCGGCAAGGGCAATGCCGTGCACCCCTTCAGTATTCGGTATAGTCGCGACCAGTTTTCCGGTTTTTACATTGACCACCTGAACCATCGTCCCGCGGGATACAAAGAGTCTGCCCGTGGCGGCATCGAGGGATGGATAGTCCCACCAGGCCGTCTCAGGAAGGTGGATCCTTCTCACGATTTCATACTGTGACTTCGTGGTTTGAGCGTTCGTGCGAGCGCACAAAATGAGAACTGAGAGAACACTCAAAGCAATAGTAAGTTTTTTCATCGCGAATCTCCTGAGTTTGGTATTACCGTTTTTCCCGACTGCCGGCAAGGATCTGGTGCAAGCCAAGAAATGCCTCTGCCGCAGTTATTTGATTTAGCAGCGGATGGTGGACGCGGTCCGCACACAACGGGAATTACAGCCTTCTCGAGCTTACTTCGCCTTACCATAATAATAACTTAAGATGAAATGAGTATGAAATTTCCGTGGCATTCCGCGTATTCTGCCGACGGGAAGCGCATCCGACTTCCCGGCATCTTAAGGCCGCATTGACGCCTGCCTCTCTCCCATCTGTTCTTTTCATTCGCATTTCATTTACATGGAGTAAATTGTTCCTTAATTTTATTGCTTGCGGTGCAAAAGGATCCGATGCCTGATCCTTTCCATTCGCTTAATGCCGGGACAAAATCTTATAAACTGATATTCCTGATCCGGAGACCTGAAGTGCGGAGTGCAATTTTCGAAAAAGTGTACATTCTTTTCATCCTGTTGATCTTTACGAGTCCGCTTTACGGCCGGCTGGTGCGGCCAAAGAACGACACAGGCACCATAATCGGGACGGTCCTGGACAAAGCTACCGGATCTCCCATAGAATTTGCCAACGTCATCCTATTCAACAAGGCGGACGGCAGACAGATAACCGGTGCGATGACGGGCAAATCGGGAGAGTTCAGACTTACCGGGGCCAGGGAGGGCCGATATTATCTGCATATCCAGTTTATCGGCTACGTGACCAAAACCATTCCCGATATCCATATCTCGAAACCCAATTCAAGTCTGGACATGGGAAGGATCTATTTGACATCTTCCGCCATAAACCTGCCCATGGTCGTTTCGGAAGGCAGAAGATCGCCGATCTCATACCAGCTTGGCAAGCAGGTCATTGACGTGAATCAAATCAAGACCGCGCTGTCGGGCACGGCGGCGGACGTACTTCAAAACGTCCCGTCGGTCAGCGTGGACATCAACGGAAACGTCAGTCTGAGAGGCAGCACTAATTTCCAGGTTCTTATTAACGGCCGCCCCTCGATCATGAGCGCCCAGGACGCCCTGCAGGAGATCCCGGCCAGTTCGATCCAGAATATCGAAATCATGACAAACCCTTCGGCAAAGTACGATGCCAGCGGCACGGCCGGAATCATCAACATCGTCCTCAAGAAAAATTCGGACCTCGGCCTGAGCGGCATCGCGAATGCGACGGGAGGGCTGGATGACAAATATGGCGGCAATTTCCTTATCCAGTACAAGACTCATTTTATGACTTATGATCTCGGCGCTTACTTCAACCGCCGCACTTTTCCGGGAACAAACAGACAGGAGAAGGAATTCATAATCGGAAACAATACGTCATATCTCAACTCGAACGGAAACGTTCTCTGGCAGCGGATATTCTCCGGGGTGAGGGGCGGAATCGGCTTCAACTTAAGCGAGAACGACAACCTTATGTTCAGCGGTAGATACGGAGACGGGGCCTTTCACCATTACTCAACTCTAAACACTCTGCAATCGTCGGGTGCAGAGCTGCAGCAGCTCGATTACATAGACACCCATAATTATAACCACTATGGCACGTACTACAATTTGAATATGAATTACCTGCACAAGTTCGGACAGGAGGGTAATCAGCTCATGGGGTACCTTTCCTACGGCCACAATAATTCGAATAACTCGGGGTTAAGTACGGCCACACAACCGGATACGACACTTAGCGGCACACAGAATACGGAGTTGGGCCCCTCTGATCAGCTTAGAGGGAACATCGATTACACCCTCCCTGTCAGCAAGTTTGAAAATTTCTCGGCCGGCTCGGAATTTTTCAGCAGGAACTACCAGGACATAAACAAGCTCTTCCGATTAGATACAACTACCGGCCTGTACAATTTTCAAGCGCCCTTCAGCCACACGAATGACTTCAAGCGGGCACGATTCGCGGCGTACACCATGTTCTCGGATAAATGGGACAGCCTGCAAGTTCAGGTCGGTTTCCGCACGGAGTACACTTATCAGCTCGTGGCGCAGGCGGACGCGAGCCGGCGCTTCACATTCAGCAGATGGGATTATTTCCCCTCGATCAGCACTTCGTATAATCTCGGCGGCGGCACCCAGCTCATGGCCAGCTACACAAGAAGGATAGAAAGGCCCGACGGAGGCGACCTTGAACCTTACTACTCCTGGTTCGATGCAAATACCGTCCACATCGGAAACCCTTCGTTGAAACCGGAGCTCATCGACTCCTATGAGATGGGCCTCGAGACCTTTTTCGGCAAAGCATATTTCTCGAACGATCTTTACTACCGCTTCACCCAGGACAAGATTGAAGACATTAATTCCGTGTATGCCGAAAACGTGACATTGACTTCGGTCGCAAACGTAGGAAACGATTATTCCCTCGGATACGAATTCAGCATTCTGTTCAATCCGATCAAGATGTGGGAGCTGAATTTTATGGGCAGCGCATACGACTATAAGATAACCGGAGCCTTAAGCAACGAATCATTTGCGAGACAGAGCCTCGACTGGAGCGTGAAGTGCAATAACACATTTACAGTCACACCTGCCACTGAACTTCAACTGAACGCAAGGTACAATAGCCCTTCCGTTACCGCACAGGGAAAGTGGGGCGGATTCTTCACGACCGATCTTGCTCTGAAACAGGATTTGATACCAAAAGCCCTGTCGCTGACCCTGCAGGCAAACGACTTACTGAGCACAGGGAGACGCGAGTTCACTTCGCAGGGAGTCGGCTTCTACGAGTACAACTACTACTACAGGCGGGCTCCGATCGTCATGCTGGATCTCCAGTACGTATTCAATGATTACAAATCCACGGATCAGCAAGGCAACGACCAGGGAGACAACTGAATCTTCTTGAGTATTAACTGCGCGAGGCATGAAGCATATCGACTGAGCGAGTGAAGCAACTCGACACTACGTGATTTGGCCATCATGCCTATAGGCGATCCAACCCACAGTTGGTATTAGGTCAGGAGATGAGACACGGAGTCCGCTGACCGCACGAATTCTGCGGGTTTTTTGTGTAATTCCATTCGGTCCAATCTTTTGAGCCCGTTCCTCCGTACCCAATTCAGTCTTGACAGATTTCAATGTGCCTGTTCGACCAAAAGGTAGTGACTCATTTTAATCCCGAAGGGATGAAATAATTGTAGGAAAATCAACGAGAGAAATATGTAAACCCTGAAAGGGTGACATAATGTCATCCCTTCGGGATTTCATCGTAACAGAGAAACCGTTTCTAGAATAATATCACCGCTTCGCGGTTTGCGTCCGTGCAAAATAGCAAACCGAGTCACTACCGACCAACGTCAAGCAGGTCAACGCACGATGGAATTGTCTGGCCCTGCCGATTGTCCGTATAGAGCCACGCAATTCCCCATCATATCCTCCGACAATCTTTGTTGCGGATTTCCCTCGATGCCGTTTAGCCGTTATCTGTTCCGCCATCCCGACATTTTCATTCAGGATTCATAAAAGAATTCGATATTAGTTTTCAATAGGCCTTACGCCAAGTCTGTTGGTACGGCACGATATAGGATCTCGGATTTTACGAGCAACGAAGACTTCCGGTCCCTGACTAATTGATT
>JAJYOS010000386.1 GCA_021796055.1 Bacteroidota bacterium | reverse complement strand
GCTTCTGCACGTTTCGCTGAGAGTCATCGTCGTCTGCAATCAAGACGGAATACTTGAGCATGTCACGCCATTACCTGTGAGACGACTCCTCCGGCCACTACATCATCACCCTCGTAGAGAACGACGCTTTGTCCGAGTGTTATTGCCCTGCGCGGATTTAGAAACTCGACTTCTATTTCGGCGGGGCCGGTTTGTTTTACCAGACATTCTGCTCCAGGATCCTTATATCTGATTTTCGCCTTGAAGACTCTCCCGTTGGGAAGCTCGGAATACTTTATCAGATTGACGCGTTCGGCCTTAAGAGCTTTGCCGTAGAGGCCCGACTCCACATCGACCTCGATCGTGTTCCTTTCCGGATCGATGTTTTTCACGTAAAGCGGATCTTTGCTGCTTATTCCCAGACCTCTGCGCTGGCCGATTGTATAGAAAGCGTAACCACGATGCCTGCCGACTGTTTTGCCATTGTAAATTATCTCACCGCCGTCGATACGCCTGTCCAGTCCGGGTACGGCGTCCCTGAGAAACCTCGTGTAATCGTTGTCTGCCACGAAACATATCTCGTAACTCTCAGGTTTCTTTGCGCTTGCCAGCCCGCGTTCCATGGCCATCAGGCGAACTTCGGCTTTCGATAGCTGAGACAGCGGGAAGATCGTCTTGCTTAGACTTTCCTGAGTCAGCCCGTACAAAGCATAGGATTGATCCTTGCCTGAATCCTTACCCCTCGACAGAATGTATCTCTTGAGTCCATAATCGAATCTGACTCCCGCGTAGTGGCCGGTGCAGATGGCCGCTGCTCCGAGACTCTCCGCCTTCTCCAGCAGGTATTCCCATTTAATTTTTCTGTTACAGACAACGCACGGATTTGGAGTACGGCCTGCGAGATATTCCCCCACGAACTCGTCTATAACTTCATGCTTGAAGCGCTCACTGAAATCAAAAACATAATGAGGAAACTTCTGCCTGTCGGCTACGCTTCTTGCCATATTGATTCCGTCGATCGAACAGCAGCTTGAATCTCTGTTGTCGTTTCCGCCGATGTCTTCGTAATCGTACGTCTTAATTGTCACGCCGATTACATCATATCCCATTTCCTTCATCAGGACAGCCGCGAGCGATGAATCGACACCGCCGCTCATGGCTACGACTATCCTGGGTTTACCGACGCTCGTTGACATTGCCTTAATAATTTACTGAAAAGGGGTGGAGTATGAAAGGTCTTCGCATTCCGAGGGAGGAGCCTATCTGCCCTTCCATATCGGTTTTCGCTTTCCAAGGAACGCCGATGTTCCCTCCTTCTTGTCTTCGGTGCCGCACGACAGTGCAAACAGTTGTGCCTCGATCTTCATTCCCTCACTTTGGCCGGTTTGGACAGCGGCCTCGATGGCCTGTAAAGCGAGGTTCACGGCTGCCGGCGCCCGTGTCGCAATGGTATCGACCATCTTCATTGCCGTCGGAAGGAGTTGGGCTTGGTCCACTACGGCATTGACCAGCCGCAGTCGAAGGGCAGTCTCCGCATCGATCTGGTTTCCAGTCACGATCAATTCCGTCGCTATGCCTCTGCCGGCGAGCCTTACAAGCCTCTGCGATCCTCCATAACCGGGGATTATTCCGAGGCTGACTTCAGGCTGGCCAAATTTCGCGTTCGTTGATGCGATTCGGATATGGCACGCCCATGCAAGTTCGCTTCCTCCGCCGAGTGCGTATCCATTTATTGCCGCTATGATAGGTTTCCCGAACCGTTCGATCCGGCCGAACAAAGCTTGCCCTTTCTCAGCAAACTCTTTGCCTGTGGTGACGCTCAGTTTGTCCAGCTCTGAAATGTCCGCACCTGCCACAAATGATTTTTCTCCTGATCCTGTTATTATGACCGCGGCAACTTCCGGATCGGACTCGGCAAGGGTAATGGCGCCGTCCATTTCTGCAAGGACGGTGCTGTTCAATGCATTCAGCTTGTCGGGACGGTTTATTGATATGATTCCTGCATGCCCCGACTTCTGGTATGAGATGGTTTGAAAGTCCATTGTTTTTAACTCCTTGTTTTATGCAACCTCGACCCGGCTCTGATCACCGATCATAAAGCGCTGAACTCTGGGTTTGCCGTCTGCCCTCACTATTTCCACGTCGTTCCCGAGCAGACTTCCCTCGATTCGAATCCCCGCGTCTAAAATCCGGCATCCCTTCAGTATGATGCTGTATTCCACTTCGCTGTTTGTTAAGTGAGTCTCAGATCCGATCGAAGAAAAAGGGCCCACATAGCTGTTCTCTATCACGGCATTTTCACCAATGATTGCGGGGCCTCTGACTTTGCTGTTTATAATCTTGCATCCTTTTTGCAGAATGACCCTGCCCGCGACGTCGCTGCGGGAATCGACTTCCACCCCCCCGTCAATAAAAGGATCGATGTTCTCGAGGATGAGGCGGTTGGCTTCCAACAAATCGGTCGGCTTGCCTGTATCCTTCCACCATCCTGTAATTTCGGAGAACCCGACCTTGTAGCCGTGGTCAATCAGGTACTGGTGGGCATCGGATATCTCCAGTTCCCCTCGCGCACTCGGACTAATGTTGTTTACCGCCTCAAATATGTGTCTGTCGTAGATATAAATGCCCGCGACAGCGTAATTGCTCTTCGGATGTTCAGGCTTTTCCTCGACTTTCACGATCATTCCATCCCTGATCTCCGGCACACCGAATCTTTCCGGGTCCCTAACCTTTGCCAGAGTCAAAAAGCAATTTGCACCGCTTGCAGAAAAAGCATCCACGTATCGCTTCACCCCTCCCACAACCATGTTGTCGCCGAGGTAGAAGATGAAACTGTCATTTCCGATGAACTGCTCGGCGATCTTCACTACGTGGGCGAGACCAAGGGGGGCTTCCTGTGGAATGTACGTTATTCTGATCCCCCACTTTTCCCCATTGCCTATTGCACTCGTGACTTCATCATTGCCGGCATTAGTGACGATTCCAACTTCGGTGATTCCAGCCGCAGCTGCCGCCTCTATAGCGTAGTGCAAGATGGGCTTGTTCGCAATCGGTATTAGGTGCTTGTTCTGTGTATGAGTGATCGGTCTGAGTCTGGTTCCCCTTCCTCCGCTTGCGATCAGGGCCTTCAATTTCATTCTACCTCCAGTAGTTTCTTGATTCTGTTCAGAGCCGTTCTGCGCGGTCCGCGGGATTCATGCTTGAGCAACTCCTCGATACCAAGCAGCGAAGCCGATTTGTAATAATCTAATATACGGTTCTTGCCACGGAGAACTCTCATGTGAGATTCAATTATGTTGAAATCTCCGCGAACCAGTGGACCCGTCAATGCACTCATGCCATTCTTAGTGGAAATGTTTTCCGCTGTCGATGTCAATAGATTAGACAGAAGAGACTTGGCGTCGCCTCGTTCAATAAAATTCGATATCATTTCTTCGGCACTTTTTACGGCTATGACGACGGTATTTGAAGCTATGACGCTCGCCACGTGCAACATGGCTCTCTCCTTCTCGGAATGAAGCACAAGCAGCTTGGAGCGGAGCCCCTTCACAATCTCACGCGCACAGCGAAGCGCTTTCGGTGTTCCTAGAAAATCGTAATATATCGATCGTGAGAAGTCAGGAGAATATTTCTGTGCGAATGGAGAAATCGGATGAAGTGCGCCGACCGAAGCTCCCAATTCGTGTAGCGCGGTTAGAGCATCCAAAGGGACTATGCCACTGAAGTGGAACACCGTCTTCCCTTTCCAATTCACCTGGACTGCTTCAGACAACTGCGAAATAGCGCAAGGCACTTCATCATCTCTTACGGCAACAAAAAGGACATCAAAATCAGGGAGGAGATCGACAGGTGATGTAAGAATTTTGGTGCCGGGAAATTTCCTATTCAAGAGCTGCTGCTCCCGGCGTGATGAGGGTTTCGAGACAATGGAGCGGCAAACCCAACCCTGGCGCGCTAGCGCAAGCGCGACGCTCGTGCCGACCCTGCCTGGACCAACGAGGGAGAACTTAGTGGCATTTCGCGTCATGAAATCACAGCTGATAAGTAGCCGACAACACCGGACTTATCGCCAGTAGTATCGCCAGAATTACAGTGATAGAGCACCGTTGCTTCCTTTGCGCCCACCTTGTTGGCTGCGTACAGACACGAAGCTATCGGACCGCCACCACAGGCTTCACAATTTCTGTTTTCGATGTCCCGTAACAGCCCATCTGGATCTGATCTTTCGATATCGTCTGAACAGACCTGGTCCATTTTATTTGCCGTATCGTAGTCGTGATAGTGGGACAAATCGGAACTCGCAACGACAAGGATGCGCTTTCTCTTCGCGAGATCACCGATGACATTGCCCAGAGTCCTGCAGTAATCTGCCCTCTGATCTCCCATGACGATAGGCAGAAGCTTGAAATGCCCGGCCGTGAGTTGAAGGAAAGGAAGTTGGACTTCCAGGGCATGTTCTGTTTTGTGCCCTGCCCTTGACTCGATGACAACGTCCCCGCCAAACTCAAGGAACAAATTCCGCGAGTCACTGTCAACTTCTATTTCACCAAGTGGCGATGAATAGGCCTTGCCGGAAAACACGGATATCCCTTCAAAGTACTCACGATGACTCGGGGACACTACAATCACCGTGTCGTAGTCCTCCCTATTGAGAAGTGCATATCCGCAGGCGGCAGTATATCCGCTGTATTGGTAACCCGCATGGGGCGATATTATCCCGAACACTTTTCCAACAGGCGGCGCTTTTATGTGCTCCCTCGCCTTGTCGATTAGAGTACGGCATGTCTTTTCAAGTTCCGTCTTGTCTTCCGGATAGAAGAACCCGGCTACGCTCGGCGGACGGACGAAGTCACTTTCTTTCAATTGTGCTCTCCTCTCTGGCCGCGCCCAATTCTTCTTCACTGAACACTTCTGCAGTGAAAACAAATATCTTTACTCCCGGATTCTTATAACATTCCTGATCCAGGCCTGCCTTTGTGCAGGTATATCTCAAGAACTGCTCCCTGTTCCAGTTGTTTTCCGTTGCAACCTGGGGAAGGAGCAAACCCCTGTAGAATCCTTTCTCGATAAGAACGCCATGCTTGCCGACGATGATTTCGTCGACGCTCTTGGTCTCGTGTAACGGTGAAAGTACGGATATTTCCACATCGATATTCTTCAGCTCATTGTCCGAAAGCGGTTCGAATCTGGGATCACCGACAGCCGCCTTTGCTGCCGTCTCGGCGACTGTCTTGTAGAGCGGGAGCCGGGCCTCCACATAGCCGATGCACCCTCGCAGCTCACCGCTTTCACGCAACGTCACAAATCCGCCGGCGTCCCTTCTTAACTCTTCGTTATCCGGCTCAGGTGGTATGTACGCTTGCCTGGAAACAGCATGTGCGACGGCCTCCCGGGCAATCGACAGGAGTTCCCTTTTCCCATTCTCAGAAATGAGGAAGGTTACTTCCATACGCCGGGGATCTTTCTGTTGCAATCGGGACACATCCCGTCCACGATTCGGTTTTTCAAAACTCTGAAACCTTCCCGCTCTATCAAAGCGGTATTACAAGACGGGCAGTAAGTGTTCTCGAGATTGACCACCATCCCTGGCAGATTGCCTGCATAAACAAAGGAAAGACCGGCCCGTCTCCCTATTGCTGCAGCTTTCATCAGAGATTTAGCACCTGTATTTTCCTTGTCCAGCATCCGGTAATCCTGATGGAATGCGGTCACGTGCCATGGAATTTCGGGAGAGACAGACGCAATGAATTCGGCAATGTTCGTTATTTCCGTATCGCTGTCGTTGAATCCCGGAACGAGGAGAGTAACTACCTCGACCCAGAAGTCTTTCTGTTTAAGAAGGCGAATTGCGTCCAGAACTACCCCGAGTCTGCCGCCAAGTTGCCGATATTTCTTTTCGTCGAAACCTTTCAGGTCCACCTTATACAAATCGACATACGGCCTGATATACTCGATGACTTCCGGAGTGGCGTTGCCGTTTGACACATAGGCGCCGCGGATTCCGTATGGTCTTGCGAGTTTAAGTATCTCGACCGCCCATTCGCTTGTGATGAGGGGCTCGTTGTACGTCGAAACCAGGACGGGAGATTTGTACACCATTGCCATCTCGACTATTTTCTCCGGTCCCATAAATTCTGGTTGGGACGTCGCTGAAGGATCCCGCAGTGTCTGACTCGTCAGCCAGTTCTGGCAATATGCACAATGATAGTCGCAGCCGAGCATTCCGAAGCTCAGGGCGCTCGAGCCTGGAAAGGCGTGAAAGAAGGGCTTCTTCTCGATCGGATCGAGCTGGATTCCTGCCGCATAACCGTTCGGAACCATCAGTATACCATCCCGGTTGAATCTTACGTGACAGATTCCGTCGCGACCCGGCTTGATCTTGCATCTATGGCCGCAAGCATAGCAGAGCACCCAGTCGTTCTCCAGACTCTTACACAATTCGCCCTCGATTGTGTGTTCCTGGAGTATGCTTTTGAGCGTTAGCGTTTCAGCCATGACCTCCTCCGACTGATAGAATTTTACTCCTTAGTGCGGACAAAGTC
>JAJYOS010000385.1 GCA_021796055.1 Bacteroidota bacterium | reverse complement strand
AAGAATCATGTTGACATGTTCCGAGAAGATACGATTGCTGATCATCGAAGACAACTTGCTTCTGCGCGAAGGCCTTTCGACGATTATCAGAAATCAACCGGACATAAAGCTTGTCTCGGAAAAGGGAAGTAAAAAGAAACCTCTGCGAATGATCCGCGAATTGAAGCCGAGAGTACTTCTCCTCGACCTGGGTCTGAGAAACCAAAGCAGTCTGGAGCTCGTCAAGACTGTCAGGTTGGATTTGCCCGAAACAAAGGTAATAGTCATGGACCTTGCTCCGACGGAAGCAGACATACTCATGTTTGTGCGGGCGGGAGTATCGGGATTCGTGCTTAAAGATGCCGCAACCTCGGATTTTCTGAAAACAATCCGTGAAGTTGCGCACGGAAAGAAGGTCTTGCCTTCGCTTATGACCGGTTCACTTTTTTCACAGATTGTCGAGGAGGGTGTCACCGGCTCCATCTCGCCTTCACGAGTCAATGAAGCCGTTCGAATGACGAAGCGCGAGCGCCAGGTGATTCTTCTGATAGCGGATAGCTTGTCAAATAAGGAGATCGCCCACAAACTCCACCTTTCCCCTTACACGGTGAAGAGCCACGTCCACAATATACTCGAGAAACTCCTCCTCCGTTCACGGGTCGACATTGCAAAATATGCGCTGACAAACGCGGAAATGATGAAGGTGGATGAAGAAATCTCCTTCATCGACGAGTGATCCCTCGCTTAGCATAGTCAAATGACGCGCCGACAACAAGATTTACTTGACTTAGACTTGGACAGTCCCAATATTTTAGGCGGAAAGGGTCCCAATACGAAGAAAATCCGAATACTCATTGTGGAAGACAATCGGCTCCTGCGCGAGGGCATCATAGGGATGCTCAAGAAAGAGGTCGACTTTAAAGTCCTGGCTGGCTTTGGGGATTGTGTGAAGGCCTTGCAGAGTATCCGTGAATCGAAACCTGATGTGGTGCTTCTTGATCTTGGCCTGAGGAATCAGAGTAGTCTGCAATTAGTGAGATCAATAAAGAACGATTCCCTGCCGGCAAAGGTGATTGCGATGGATCTAATTCCGGCACAGGCAGACGTCCTCGAGTTCGTGAAAGCGGGAGTGTCGGGGTTCATCATCAAGGATGCAACGACTCACGATTTTCTGCAGACAATTCGATCTATTGCCAGGGGTGAGACAATTCTTCCTCCCCTCATGGCCGGGACTCTCTTTTCTCAGATCATCGAGTATGCCCTGAACGGGAAAAAGACATCCGTGATACTTGAATCAGTGCGGTTGACAAGACGTGAACGCGAGGTGGTCGAGTTGATTGCCGAGGGTCAATCCAACAAGGAAATTGCTCAACGCCTCCATTTGTCAACCTACACGGTTAAGAGTCACGTCCATAACATTCTCGAGAAACTTGCGCTCCACACGCGGCTGCAGATTGCCAGTCACGCCCACGATGCCGACGACCGTAAGAGTGCAGCCGATGCGGTTTCGTTGATAGGGGATTGATTCCCCGCCCGTCCCTTCCACTCTGCGCGAGATCAACTCACCCCTAAGATGTAATTCCTTTTTCACTCCCTTGAACGATTGATTCACCCCTGCAGTCTTTGCAGTTTTCATTATGAGAAAAATACGTATGCTACTCATAGAGGATAACCGTCTTCTCCGGGAAGGAATTCTTGCGATGCTGAAGAAGGAACGGGATATCGATATCGTCGCCGCATCAGGAGACAGGGCAAACACAGTCCTCAAAATCAATCGGCTGAAACCGAATATGATTCTGTTGGATCTTGGTTTGCGAAGCCTGAACAGTCTACATGTAGTGGAGTCAGCGAAGAAAGAGTTTCCCAAGACGAAGGTGATTGTGATGGATCTTGCTCCGGTTCCGGCAGATATCATGCAATATATGAAAGCTGGAGCGTCGGGTTTCATCCTCAAAGACACATCCCATCACGATTTTCTCACAACTATAAGAGCTGTTTCGGAAGGTAAGAAAGTCCTCCTGCCTCAGGTGTCTACGTCGCTTTTTTCTAAGATCATCGAGCAAGCTGTTGCAGGCGGAGGGACGAGGCTGAAGGAGGCGTATCGGATGACGAAACGCGAATTGGACGTCATTACGCTTATCGGCGGAGGCTTGACCAACCGCGAGATAGGGCAAAAACTCCACATCTCAGTCCTCGCCGTCAGGAGACATCTCCACAATGCAATGGAGAAGCTTGTGTTGCACACGCGTTTGGAAGTTTCAAACTATTCTTTCCGCGATGAGACTATCAAGTTGATTGCCGGAAGCATTTCGATGGTGGACAATTAGTTCCTTTCGAAGAACCCGGACCTTGTCATGGAGTATATTTCATTCATCGGAAGTAAGGCCGGTGGTGGATGTCGATACGATGCATCGACGAAATTGAGACTCTGGAAACAGTGCTTATCATTTTGGAGACGGTGAGTGATGTCCAAAGCAGAGGCAAATTTCTCCGTAGAATCCGCCGTAGGTAAATGTATTGTCGGACCGCATCATGGACCGGATGGCAAGACGATCGGATCAGAATCGGGAACTCAACCGTATTCAGAAGTCTCACAGCCACAGATAAACGCCGGTGAACGGGGGATTACGCACCGGGGATGTGTGAATGCGCCGTCCGTTGAAGATTCAGAGCAAGCTTTTGCCACCGTAATTGTCAAAAAACCGATATGCTGAAATCTGTTTCCTCCGGTCTGATCCTGCTCTGCATTGTTGGTGCGGCAAGTGCACAGTCACAGCAGCGATCCACCACGGTGTACCCCGCCTTCTCTGCGGGGCTCATTTGGTCGCCAACCGAGGATGGAAGCATCACGCTCTCCGTTGACAAGCTGGTGTATTTTCCGGGAGACACGGTTCACCTTACAATTCGACAAAACGACAGCATCGCAGCGTTTACCGTTACTCCCATACTGCTCGACGGAGGAATAACGTTCGAGTCCGTCGGTCCCCACACTTACTTCGCTGCCATTCCTGAGACTCTCATGCCGGGATCATATCATGTCAGCATCATGGTGATGGATGCCCAGGGGCGGCGCTTTGTTTATGCGACGAGTTGTGTTGTTGAGGTCGAAGAGTACCAGGCCGTTGAACGCCTCGACAGATATGTAAGCATCGGACCCGAGCCTGGCGGCAATGATCAGCAGACGGCAGAAGTGCTCGACCGCGCACAAATACAAAACCTTCATGTGATATTTCGCCGCGACAGCATACGGGAGCACATGGGACCACAGTTCCTCACGATCAGGACGACAATACTGTCGAGAGAGGGAATTACCGTACAAACATACGTACGGCGTGTGATGACCTTTCGAGGCCGCGGCGGTCCGAACCGTGATTTGGCGATGTTCCTTCAGTACCGTAAAGCCTACGGTGCGTATGCCGTAATCCGTCCGGAAGATCTTACACAGGTGCAGGTAGAGGCGGACTCCCTGCCTGACTGGTCGGTTGTAAAAGTCAGCATCGAACCGGATTACGGTATCACTATCGGTGAGGTCGACAAGTCCAATTCTGTCACGCGATATTTTCGCGTTGAAGGGCCGGCGATTGAAATCGGGTTCACGCTCGGCATCCCCAAGGTGTTGTACGATACCGAGGCCAGGGATACGGTAGAGTACGGCAACACCAGTGCCATGATGCGGTTCTATTATTTCAACGGGACATCGGGACAACGGTTCCCTGTCAACCTTGGAATTGGAACGTTCGGGGTGAGCTCGCCGATCGATATCAGTCCCGGTCGGGGCGGTTTCGCCATGTCGGTTTTCCTGGATGTCGTTGAACTTATCCGGAGGATCGGTATCGGCCTGCCGATGCGGGTCAACGCGGGTCTGGAGTTGGTCCCCTTTTTTCCCATAGACAGAAGGTCGCGTATTTTGCTCAATGCGCAGCTGGGCGTAACGCTCTGAGTTTTCTTCACGCGCCTTCGCGTGGCCGGGGCTTTGGATATTCGTCTCCTCCGAAAGCAATATTTCATCTCGCTTAGTGTAAATCCGTCTCCCACGCCAGGCCGGAAACAAAACCATCTCGTTAACGGATGGGCGGCTTCTAAACCCTCAGGTGTAGTCTCCTTTTCATCCCTTCGCATGATTTATCCGGCTCCCATTTCCTTCTATGTTGGTACAGTGAATCATCGCAGAGATCACAAAACAAACTATAAACCAAACATGGAGGTTTCAGATGAAACAGTTCGTTACCTGCTTAATTGTGGTCGTAGCACTCGGGTGGAATGGCCAATCCCAGGCACAGTTCAAAAATCCCGTGGCGTCATGGGGTGTTTCGATGGGCGGTGCCCAGGGAGACAACCAACCGGGTGACAGATGGGTGATGCTGTATCGCGGATATCTTCAATATGAATTTGTGCCAGCCTTGTTGGGACAGGTTGGTGTGGGCTACACCCGCCTAGACGCTCCCACGTATTCGGCACAGGTCCTCATGGCCGATTTGCGATTACTCGTCGTCCCCTTTTCATTGCCCAATTTGAACCCGTTCCTCTTTGCAGGTTTGGGTCTGTCAAAAACTCTCAACATCAGCAACTCGAATTTCTTAGCCTGGAGTTCAGATCGGTATCGGTATCCAAAGCAATATCTCCAGCGGACTCCAGTTGCAGGTTAGTGGCGGATATGATTTGTCCCTTTCCGACCAGTTAGACGGAAAGGCACGTGCGAGTGGTAACAAAAAGTCCATTACCAACAGCAATAACGACGGATTCTATGCCTTTTCTCTCGGGCTTTCCTTCTCTATGGGTAACGATGACGAGGTAGCAGCGAGGGAAGCGCGGCAGCAAAGAGAAATAGCCAACGCCGAGGCACGACGTATACAGGATTCAACCAACTCGGCGGCAGAGGCGGCACGGGTAAAGGCGGCGAACGTTGCCGAGGCACAGCGGGTGAAGGATGCGACTGATGCGGCAGCGTTACGTTTGGCGCAGCAGAAGAGTGCCGATACCGTTTTTGTCCTTGTCAAAGGCAAGACCATCATCCTCAAAGGTGTCAATTTTGAGCCTAATAAGGCGACGCTAACAAAAGGATCTGAGACGATACTCTGGAGGACCTACAACGCGATGGTCGCGAATCCCAATGTGCGGGTAGTAATCACCGGACATACGGACAATGTAGGAAGCCAGAAGGATAATCAGATACTCTCGTTGAAGCGGGCGCAGGCAGTAAAGAACTGGCTTATCAAAAAAGGCATCGCATCCAGCCGCATGAGGACTGTCGGGAGAGGTGAAAACGAACCTATGTCTTCGAACGAAACCGCTGAAGGCCGTGCGGACAATCGACGCATTGAATTCTATGTTCAGTAGTAACCTTTTGTGAAAGCTCGGCAAGAAATGTTCAAGCACATAAGAAATCATTCATCTGAGTTGGCACGTCGGGCTGGGGTGTCAGCTCAGGTGGGGATAAACCACTTAACGAATCAGGTCAAATTAAGTGACCAGATGGAGGATAGCCTTTTGAAAACTCATACTTTGAATTCGATCCGAAGGATACTTCGGACAAGTCCACCAAGCAGGTACCTGCGCTTCTTGCTTCTACCGCTTGTCATTTTAATGGCGCGAAGTGCCGCTCTTTCACAACAGCTGCCTGTGAATCTTGGGACGGCAGCGAATTACGTGATCCTGGCAAAAACAGGAGTCTCAGCTACAGGCACCACCGCAATTACCGGAAATATTGGAATTAGCCCGGCCGCCTCAACTTACATTACCGGGTTTTCATTGATAGCCGATGCCACGAATGTATTCGCGACATCGAGCCTGGTGACCGGAAAGATATATGCATCAAACTATGCAACTCCGACCCCTAGTAACCTGACCACAGCTATAGGTGATATGAGAACCGCCTATACTGACGCTGCTGGACGAACACCGACACCTTCAGGAGCATTTTTGAATGTCGGGGCCGGCGAAATAGGCGGGCAGACGCTTGTCCCTGGGCTCTACAAATGGACCACCGGGGTTACGATATCCACGAATGTCACTCTGAGCGGTGGAACAAATGATGTCTGGATATTCCAGATAGCTGGAAACCTCGCCGAAGCCAACGGCGCGAAAGTCATGATCGGCAGCGCACAGGCCAGGAACATCTTCTGGCAGGTCGCCGGCCAGGTGACAATTGGGACAACGGCAGACTTCAAGGGAGTCATTTTGTGTCAAACGCTGATCGCGCTGAATAGTGGTGCAACTCTTGAAGGCAGAGCGCTAGCGCAGACCGCGGTTACATTGGACGCCAATGCCATTACCGATCCCGGGGTGGCGACAGGAATTGCGAGTGTAGTGGCACCTAAAGGATTTGATCTCTCGCAGAACTATCCAAATCCATTCAATCCATCCACCACCATTCGTTACAGTCTTGAGAAGGCCGGCATGGTTTCGCTGAAGGTTTACAATGTGATTGGGCAGGAAATTGGCACGTTAGTTAACGGTTTTCAGGCGGCCGGCAGCTATAGCGTGCTATTCAACTCTAAAGATGGAAAAGTCAGCCTCGGGAGCGGAGTATACTTCTACCGACTGGATGCCGGCT
>JAJYOS010000384.1 GCA_021796055.1 Bacteroidota bacterium | reverse complement strand
ACATTTTGTCTTCGGTGCGCCTGCGTCCACGGAAGTGAGGATGCTGATCGGAGCCGGCAGGGCTGAGGAGATAATAATAAATATTGTATTGCCGCTGACTTACCTCAGGGGAAGATTTTTTCACGAGGCGGGCATGTCGGCCCGCGCTATGAGGATCTACGGGGACCATCCCCCTACCGCGGATAATGCGATAGTCCTCACCGTAAAAGAGGGCCTCTTCGGCGGCGACAATGTGTTCGGTACTGTCGTGACCCAGCAGGGAGCGCTTCACCTGTACCGGGCGCTCTGTTCGGAAAAGCGCTGCGAAAGGTGCAGGATAGGTAAGTCTCTCTACGGCAAAACTGCCGCTTAACTCCTATTTCTTGTTGAGTTCCTGGAGAAGGTTCGCGGCAACCGTCTTCAGCGAATCGTCGTCTTCATCCCGCTTTGGAATCGCGGGGATCGCCGAAAGTTGCTCCTTCGCCTTCTCATCTTCGTCATCCTTCACGTATGCCTTTGCCAGGTCGAGGCGGAACATGACGAAGTTGGGATCGAGTGAAACGGCCTTCTGGAAGAACTTGATGGCATCGTCGAGATTTCCCCAGGCCAGCCCGAGCGGCCACCGGAACATTACCGGCTTATCGGCCAGCTTTGCATGGGTCCTGCCCAGAACATAATAAGCTATGGCGTTGTCAGGGTCGAGAGCGATTGCACTCTCGCAGTCGTTCCTGACCTGCTTAACAATCCCGCCCACGCTGAAAACGCCCTTGAAAAGCGCAATCTTTCCGTTTGCCACCGCACGGTAGGTGTAGGCCATTGAGCTCTTCGGGTCCGCAGTCACTGCGCTGTCGGCGTAATCAAGTGCCGTATGGTACACCTTGAGCTGGGCGTCCTTCTCTTCATCGGTTACGGCGGGCATGTGGTCTGCAATATGAGTTTCGACACGGCACAACCTCCAAAGGACTTCGGCGTTGCCCGGGAACTCCTTGTCGGCATTTAGAAGTAACTGGAAAGTACCTTTGTTATCGAATTTGTTGAAGAGTTCGTCGCTCTGTTTGAGCATGTCCTGCAATGTTGGCGACGAAATGACGGCCATGGAAAGCGCCGCGAAAGCCAGGGCAACAAGTTTCATTCGGACCTCCGTCCTTTTATGTGCGGATCAGTCGCCGAGTTGAAGCCGCCTGATCTCGTCACGGATCTTTGCGGCTCTTTCGTAATCCTCTCGGCTAATTGCGTCGGTTAGTTCCTTCTGAAGTTGTTCCATCTTGGACTCTTTCGTGTAAGCAGGCGACCGTTCCCGGTTCTTTTTGGGTTTTTCTCCCTTTGATTCGATCTCTTCGTCGCCCTCGTCCTTGTCCGGAACGGTCGCGGCTTCCTCCATAACTGATTCCGCGACATAGATCGGAGCGCCAAACCTTATGGCTATGGCTATGGCATCGCTCGGTCTGGCATCTATTTCGTGACTTATTGAATTGCCTTCCAGGTTAAGACGCGCGTAGAATGTTCCCTCGCGCAGTTCGCTGATCAGCACATCGGAAAGACTATTGCCGAGTGAATCGAGGACGTTCTTCACGAGATCATGAGTGAGCGGCCTCGGCGGCCTGATCCCCTCGAGTTCGAGCGCAATTGCCTGCGCTTCGAATTGCCCGATGATGATAGGAAGCCTGCGCTCTCCCTCTGTCTCTTTCAATATCAAAGCGTAAGCACCCGGGCTCGACGGACTTGGAGAAAGCCCGAGTATGTCAACCAACACTTTATCCAAATATCGTCCTCCTCATTCCAGCTCAATTTGCGGAATCAACTATTCTCTTCCAAGAGCCTTTTTCAGCTGGCTCGTGAGTTCTGGAACTATTTCAAAAGCATCCCCCACAATTCCGTAATCGGCAACTTGAAATATCGGAGCATCCTTGTCCTTATTGATCGCGACGATGTACTTCGACGACGACATCCCTGCCAGGTGCTGTATTGCACCGGAGATTGCAACCGCAACGTAGAGCGAAGGTGAGACCGTCTTTCCGGTCTGCCCGACCTGATCGTCGTGAGGCCTCCATCCCGCGTCGACAACCGCCCTTGACGCGCCGACTGCCGCGCCGAGCACGTCTGCCAGACCTTCGACGATGTTGAAATTCTCCGGTCCGCCCAATCCTCTCCCGCCGGAGACTATTATGTTCGCTTCAGTCAAATCGGGCCTGCCGGCCTTTGCTACCGATACGCCTGTGACGCGCGACGTGAAGTCGGAGTCCTTCAAATCCACAGCAATCTTCTCAACCGATGCCGGGGAGCCGTTCGGCGCGCCGGGACTGAAAACGTTCGGTCTCAGCGTGAAGACCTTTTTTGGTGAATTAATTTTCACGTCGATAAGTCCTTTGCCCGCGTAGACCGGACGGGTCGCTAGGACAGAGCCGCCTTCGGCTTTCAGAGCGATGCAGTCCGCCGCCAGTCCGGCCTTGAGTTTGGCCGCGACTCTTGGCGCCAGGTCCTTACCCATGGCGCTTGCCGGGAATATCACGACATCAGCCGACACGGACTCGACAACGAACGCGATAGCCTTCGCGTAAGCGGTGGCTGAGTACTGGCTCAGCTTTTCGTCTTCGACAACACGGACCTTTTTCATCCCGTAGCCGCCGAGTTCCGGGCCGATCGATTCGACTCCCTTTCCGATGACGAGCGCTTCGGCTTCTCCGCCGAGTTCCCCGGCGAGACGCGACGCGGCATGTGCCGCTTCAAATGCAACTTTCTTGAACTTACTCCCGGCCTCCTGAAGGCCGTGGCTGGTTTCCGCGAATGCTATTATCTTCATTTAATTTCCTCGATGCTTAGATGATTTTTGCTTCTTCGTGAAGGAGTTTAACCAGTTCCGGAACGGCGCTCTTGTCTGTCCCGAGTATCTTGCCGGGCTGCTTCGCCGGCGGCTTCCTCATCGCTACTACTTCGGTCAGTGACTCGGCCCCCGAGGGTGTAATTTCCTGTATCGGTTTCGACTTCGCGGCCATTATTCCTTTCAACGAAGGATATCGCGGATCGTTCAAACCCTTCTGTGCAGTGATGACGCATGGAAGCGTCAGTTCCACGGTCTCTTTGCCCCCTTCGATCTCTCTTTCGCAAACGGCCTTCTTCGAGCTGACGTCGACATCCAGCTTCACTACCACGGAAGCCGACGGCAGCCCGAGCATTTCCGCGACCATCGTTCCTACGGCAGAATCGTCGTAGTCTATGGATTGTTTTCCGAAGAAAATAATATCGGCGCCGGTATCTTTGAGCGCCGCTGCCAACATCATCGCGACTGAATATGAATCGCCGGCATTGTCGGTCTTGATGTGAATTCCCTTATCTCCCCCCATTGCCAGGGCTTTTCTGATCACTTCCTTGTGTGAATCGCCTCCGACCGAGACATACGTGACTTCACCGCTGTTCTTGTCTTTCAATTGCAGTGCGGCTTCGATTGCGAATTCGTCGTAAGGGTTAAGAATCAAATTGATCTCGGACCGGTCAATGGTTTTGCCGTCTTGACCGACTTTCACTTTTGTTTCTGTATCCGGGACCTGGTTGACACAAACGAAGAGCTTCATTTGTCACCTCTTTCAGGATTTATGGTAAGTGTAGGAAAATTTAGCTCTGCCGATGAAGAACTTCAAGGGGAGAAGAATCGTGCCTGTCGTCATTATCTGGGCGACGACCACACGCGGACGATGATGTCCCGACTATTTCCTGACAAGAGGTCCCTGACAGAGAGGCGCAGGCCCCAGTCCTCATCATCAGGAAACTTCGGCAGCATAATGATGCCGATCCTGTTTGACACTAGTGTTCCGTCATCTACGTTGAGCCATGTCCCGTTGCGCAGGTTGAACCACTGAGCCCTGTAGACGCTGCTCAGCTTCGCGCCGCGTATCTGCGATTGCGGGCATTCCCTTTCGAAATAAGCGAGGACAATTTCAATGTCGCCCGTCCGCGCGCAGTATGCCCAGCCCAGGTAGCCGGGTATCACCGAAGTCTTGTTCGGTGTAACGAGATCGGCAATCGGGACGAGATCCTGGTAACGTCTGCCGATCGAGAAAGCAAACGTCCGAAGATATTGCATCCCGGCAGCCGAGCGCCACTGGAACGCGTCCCACATGTGTGTCGGCGCGCTGGGCTCGATGTCGGCACCACTGATCCCCTCGGCACCGTAAGCATGTCCGGTGAGTCCCACTGAGAGAAAACTCCCGTAGATTCCGGACCTGACGAATGCGTTGTCGAGTATTGATCCGCCTGGTGCGCCGATAGCGACGAACGATGTGCCGTCGGCGTAATCGAGGGCGCGCTGGTTCGGGGAAGCTCGCAAGAATCCGCGGCGGAGAGGATTGTCTTTGATTTCAGCTTCGGTCCACGCGGTGGCCGTGAAGGAGCCGGTCTTGCCGTCAAGGCCGGAATCGCCTGGAGTCGATCCGCTCTTCCACGTCCATTCACCCGGAGCCGTGGCGACGAGTCGCACTCGGAAAGTCTGACCGCCCTCCCAGAAACCGTAAATGAGTTTAATGAAATCCGGGTCCGCGAGATCGACCCATATGACGACTTCTTTGCGTCTGGATTATTCTGGCTGCTTTCTCGCTGCTAATTGCCTGAGTAACGACAAATTTATCTCAACCCATAGTTTTTGAAATGCAAGTACATTAGGTAAGCCATCCCACCCACCTGAACAGACCCAAGTATTGTCCGCCATATCCGGTATTTCTCCCGGCTCTTCAGTTCGAGCCTCAAAGGGGCCAGCAAATTTGCTCTTGACTCCAACATCCACAAATCCGATTGAAAGGGGAACTCCCGCCATTTTTGTACGGTCGGAGCGGGCACGCCGAGAAGGAGCTCCGAGGAGAGTGAAACGCGATTGCCGACGCCGGGCAAAGACATCCACGAACTAAATTGGGAAGATTCCTCGGGGCTGGTGAACATCAGGTCGAGCGAGTCTCGATACGGGGACGCGAGAGATAATGGAAGCAGTGACTCGTCGATCCGCGGGCCCGAATCGCTTCGAGACAATTGTGCCGGACTCGATGAAGTGTCGTGAGTCGAATCGCTCTTTAATTCCTGTCCGACGGCTGACATCGTTAAAGCTGAACTTAATATGCCGATTGTGAGAAGATTGAGCACTGAAGACTCTCCATTCGACGTCGAATCACCATTCTGCGCCGCGAAAGATTTTAACCCCACTCGCTGAGAAAATCAAGCTTTGCTCATGAGCTTGAGATTCCACTCTGGTCGCACGTGCTGCGGCAACCCGAACAATATTTAGTGATCTGACGCTCTTCATTCGGTCAGAATCTCCTGTGCACGTCCGGCTCGTTGATTGCCAGAGCGCCGTTCGGTATATTTTTTTGCCATGGCTGACGATCTTGGACGTATTTCGCGCGCGAATTTCGAAGAGAGACTCAGGAAAGCTCTGCGAATCGACACCCGCTATTCTGTACTCGATTTCAAATTTGCAAACGGCTATCTGTATATTCTCACAGACTCCGTTTCAAACGCGACTCATATCTCGCAGGTCTATCGGAAGGATCCTCATGATTTCAGGATAAAAGTTGTGCTACTGCCGGACGCATCGGTCGGCAACTCCATTAAAGGCATCTGCCATGTCGGTGTGGCGCCCGTAAGAAAGTCCGCAAATTCCGCTTCCGAGCAGGTTACGCAAGCGCTTTACGGTGAGACCTTTGATACTCTCGAGGTTAAATCGGGGTGGGTAAGGATCAGACTCCATGCAGACGGCTACATCGGCTGGGTGTCATCCGATCAGGTCACTCTTTTCGAAGACAAGAAGTTTTATGATTTTCAGTTGCATCCTAAGGTGTATGCGGCGGTGAGAGTCGCGGAAATTCTAGAGAAACCCGTGCGAACCGGTGCCGCTATCAGGGAGGTGGTATACGGTTCACCCTTAAGCGTAAGTGGTCACCTCGGGAAATTTATTGAAATACGAATGCCTGACGGTATCCGGGGATGGATAGATGAGTCATTGGTTCGGGGATCTCTCCGACCGAAAGAATCTTCGACGGAGAAAATTCTCGTTACAGCTCGCAGCTTTCGCGGCGTTTCGTATGTCTGGGGTGGGAGAAGTGCAAAAGGCTTCGACTGTTCCGGTTTTGTCCAGACTGTTTTCAGACTGAACGGCGTCGATATTCCACGGGATGCCGACATGCAATTTTCGGCGGGTCCAGGTGTAGGGAAGAACCTAAAGAGGCTAAGAGAAGGAGATTTGTTGTTTTTTTCGTATAATGGCGATAAAATTAACCATGTTGCGATTTACACAGGCAAAAACAAGGAATTCATTCACTCTTCGGGCTTCGTCCGGGTTAACAGCTTCGATCCTAAGAGGAACAATTTCAGCAGTAAGCTTTTATCAACATTCGTGGGTGCGTGTAGAGTAGTGTGACGAAAGTGAGGTGGAGTAGTCTTCAGTTACCATGAGTATGCGATTGAGAGAGAAGATCACGACAGGATCTACGGAAAAGTATTACTTCTAAACCAGAACTACGAGCCGCTGACAATTTGCAGCTGGAAGAAAGCGGTAATCTTACTTTATCTTGGG
>JAJYOS010000383.1 GCA_021796055.1 Bacteroidota bacterium | reverse complement strand
CGAATAGACTTCCGGATGCAGTACTTGAGGTTAGGGATCTCCCAGTTCCCGAACCAGGTGAGAATGATATTGTCGTTAAGCTGGAGGCGGCAGGCGTAAACTATGTCGATGTGTATCACCGCGACGGTCGGTATGCCACGAAACCTCCTTTCACAATCGGTCAGGAGGGGACGGGAATCGTAAGCGCGGTTGGAAAGGGAGTGAAAGAATTCAAGTCAGGCGACCGCGTAGCGTGGACGGGGATCATGGGATCCTATGCTGAATACGTGAAGCTTCCCGCTGCACGAGCCGTTAGCGTCCCAGGGAATTTGGCCGTACATCAGGCTGCTGCCGCCATGTTGCAGGGAATGACCGCTCATTATCTATCGCATGATACTTACCGACTGAAGAAGGGCGATACCGCCTTGGTCCATGCGGCAGCCGGAGGTGTGGGACTTCTCCTGGTCCAAATGGCGCACCACCTGGGAGCGCGTGTTATCGGGACGGTCTCCACGGAGGAGAAAGCTGAGCTTGCCCGCAATGCCGGTGCGGACGAAGTCATACTCTATACAAGGACCGACTTCGAGTCCGAAACAAAAAGACTCACATCGAACGCCGGCGTCCAGGTGGTCTACGATTCAGTTGGAAAGACTACCTTCGACAAGGGTCTTAACGTCCTTGTTCCACGTGGTATGTTGATCCTTTACGGAGCATCGAGCGGGAATGTGCCGCCATTCGATCTCGCTATTCTCTCTCAGAAGGGATCGCTGTTTGTTACCCGGCCTACCCTCGCCAGTTACATCGCGTCACGGCAGGACCTTCTCGGGCGCTCCAAGGCTGTCTTCGAGATGATTCTGTCCGGAGAACTCAATCTAAGAATCGGGCAGACTTACAAGCTTGAGAATGCCGTGCAGGCGCACAGGGACCTCGAAGCAAGAAAGACAACCGGCAAATTGCTTTTGATCCCGTGATTGGAGCGGCTTCGCGGGGCATCGATACGTCGAGAATCGGTGTTCGATTTTGCTTTCTAAAGTCGCCGGCCGTTGTTTACATAAAAGCGTAAATGGAGTGTTAACATGGAATACAGGAGACTCGGTCATTCGGGATTGATAGTAAGTTCTGTATCGCTGGGCACGATGCAGTTTGGAAGCGGGATGAACCTTGGTAGTCTTGATCAGAAGGCTACGGATGAAATGGTGCGGTATGCGATCGACCGCGGAATAAACTTCATAGACACCGCCGACGTGTACAGTCGTGGCGAGAGCGAAACGCTCGTCGGCAACGCGCTGAAAGGTATACGGCATGAGATAGTGCTCGCCACGAAGGTACGTCTTCCGATGAGCGATACTTATTTCAATCACAGCGGCGCCACCCGCGTAAACATTCGCCGGGAGATCGAGGACAGTCTTCGTCGTCTGCAGACCGATTATGTCGACTTGTACCAGGTTCACGGTTGGGACAAGGAGACTCCGATAGAGGAAACTCTCCGGACGCTTGACGATCTTGTCCGGGAAGGGAAGGTCAGGTATATCGGCCTGAGCAACTATTACGCCTGGCAGGCTGCCGTGGCGCTCGGCATCCAGCATGAACAACATCTCGAAAGATTTGTGACGGCTCAACTTTATTATAGTTTGGTGGGACGTGGTCTCGAGAATGATTGGCTTGACTATGCGCAATACGCCGATCTCGGAATACTGGTCTGGAGCACCCTTGCTGGCGGTTATCTGAGCGGCAAGTACAAGACGGGACAGGCAGCGCCTGGCGGAACGCGGTTCGGTGAAGCCGGGAAGTTCGTGCCTTTTGATGAAGCGAAAGGGGAGAAAGTTCTGGAGGCGTTGCGCAATGTCGCGAAGCGTCGTGACGCTACGCCTGCCCGCGTAGCCATAGCGTGGACTCTTTCCCGTCCGGCGATTAGCAGTGTCATCATAGCGGCTCGCACTATCCCTCATCTTGAAGACAACATATCTGCCGTTGATTTGAAGCTTACGGCTGAAGACATGGCCGAACTCGATCTCGTTTCGGATCCCGGAATACCTTATCCGAGATGGATGGTGCTCCAACTCAACGAGGGAGAAGATCCGCGTCCTAAAGTACTGCATCCGGAAGTCTATTCGAATGGCGGTCCCTGGAAAGACCTTCGTGGAAGAAAGTAACAACGTGTCCTGGCAAAGTCCTTCCTCCGTCGACGCCCGGAAGCGCCCCTTCCCAGGTGCGTCGCGTGAGGGGTGTGGATAGTTTCTGGAATGATGGTGAGCTTCGAGCTATTGGCGATAATAATCGGGTCGTCAACTTCTGAGAAGGTGTGGTTGTGAATGGCCGCACGAATGGGCGATTCAAGTATCTTGATTATGCAACGTTATTTACGTTTATAGTGTTGATGAGTACGGTCGGTGGTTCGTCCGGCAGGATCGAATGATGGTTCGTCAGAAGTATGTCGATTGACGACCAGCTTTGTGAACGTTTCTTCAAGTGAAGCTGAGCGTCGCGAATACAGTTGCATAGAGATCCGCCAGGCAAACGCGGAGTACCGCTGAGGACGAACCAATACACGGCTTTGATACAAGATTAATTTGTCATGGAATAAGTCAAGAGCATACATTTGAATTTATCGTCTGGTCCGGAAATTATTTCGTCAGGTAGCATGCGCGGTCGGTGCGAATCGAAGTGCCCGACGCGGGGGAGATATTTCTGCATTCTGAATTTGTCCAGGGGCCGCTAACAAGAAACAAACCGCACATCGTTTAGTCTTTCAACCTAAAACCTCGAAGAGGAGTGCCCTTTGACCGGGAAGAACATCGGGAAAATTGTATCCGCAGCCGCTCTACTGTTAATCGCGGCATTGGCCGTCGCCGCGGTAGTTTATTTGAAAGGGGAACATGGCGGCTTATCACCTCTCAGATTCATTGGGTCTTTAGCAAACCTGCTTGGACTTTGTGGCTTGCTAGGGTTTGTCCTGATGGTAGCGCTCGGAACACGCTTTCATTGGATAGAGCGTTTCCTTGGGCTGGACAGAGTCTACAGGATACATAAGATTCTCGGTGTCGCCGTGCTCTTCATGCTGGTCGGGCACGCGCTTCTCAGAACGTTGTTCTTCTCTATGTCCCACGGCGGGAAGTGGGCATGGTCGTTCCTTTTTTATTTCAGCACTAATAACGCGCCATTGCTTATTGGGCATCTCGCTGTTTACTTGCTCGTGCTTATAGTCCCGCTAGCTATCTTCGGAAGACATCGCATCTCTTACTGGCTCTGGAAGAACAGCCATTTTCTGGTCTATCCCGCGGTGGCACTCGGATTTGTACACGCGTGGCTTGAACAGGGGAAGAGATTCGCGAGTTCTTCTAACCTGCTATTTTTCTTACCTATCGGCGCTATTCTAATCTTTCTGTCCGTGTACAGGATGATGGCCGCTTACCGCCTGAAGCGGCGGTCGACTTGGAAGGTCGCGGAAGTCGTACGAGAAACGAACGACACTTCCACGCTTGTTCTGGAGCGCCCCGAAGGACCAGGCCCTTTCGCGAGCCGGAAGGCGGGACAGTTCGCGATTATCAGAGTGCATGACGGGAAGAAATGGAGTCAGCCTCATCCGTTCACCATTTCGGCCCCGCCGCATTCGGACAAGCTGCACTTCACAATAAAAGCAGCGGGGAAATTCACTTCGGCAGTACCATCATTAGCTCCAGGCGCTAAGGTGCTTTGTGAAGGCCCTTACGGGATATTCTCCATTAACTTCGAAAAGGAGAATGACATTGTGATGATAAGCGGAGGTGTGGGAATAACTCCTTTCCTAAGTTCCATTAGGCATGCTTTAAAAATTTCGGCAGAGAGCCGGTTGGTTCTTTTCTGTTGTAACAAAACGTACGATGATATAATCGCGCGGGAGGAGCTCCATGCGGCGAGTCAAAAACTTAACCTTACGATAGTGCATGTCCTAAGCAAGGTTCGGAAAGAGGATCTCCCGGAAGGAGACGAGAAGACACATTTCGAAAACGGGTACTTTTCGAGCGCGCTGGCTTCAAAATATGTGCTGGGCCTGGAAGCCTCTTTCTACCTTTGCGGTCCGCCGCCCATGCAGATAGGAGTTCTCAAGGCGCTGAAGGAGTCTTTCGGAGTTCCGCCGTGGAAAGTCAGGAGGGAACTATTCTTTTACTGACAACACTCCCGGCTCGCTTCTTTCAATACAGCCCGCGTGTTAGGCTCGTCGCAATATCTCTATCGGTGAGATCCGTGCTGATGAATGTCTCTTTCGTTACGACTTCTTTTCACTCCTAAACTCCGTCAAACATCATCGCCGTACTCTAAGCAGTTGGACAAGGTGACGAGGGGGCAGCGTAATCTGTCCCCTTGTCACTTGCATGGAAATGTTCAAGAGTGTTTCAAATAATGGGCAGCATGTAAGAGTACCCTATGTCCACCAGCAAATTACCCGTATGACTCGATCCATCCTTGGAATATTTTTGAATGTCGGTGAGTCCGTAGAGACCGCGTATGTTCAGCATGAGATCAGAGACACTGCTGACGGGTAACAGGAGTCCAACCCCTCCATCGATGCCGACGTTGACCTTGTTTATGCTGCTGGAAACGTCGGTGTTTGCGTCGAAGGATTGAGGAGGGACGGGTGCAAATCCACCGTTTCCGTTTGGCATTACAAGCGGATCCCGGTTGGCGTCTAAATAAATGTAGCTGGTTCCGCTTGTTTTCTGAGTCGCACTAAGAAGGAAACCGACGTAGGGACCGGCGTTGATCTCGAGAGAAAGGCCTCCTAATCCGAAAGTGTATTCGGCGAGAACGGGTATTTCCAGATAATTCAGAACGGACGTGTTTCTGAAGTTCGCGTAGTAGTATCCACCTCCGGGGAGGGAAGGAAGGGAAGTTGAAGTGATAGGTTGCAGTCCGTTTCTTTGTCCTCCCTGTCCGTCAAAATTAACCTGAGGTTCGATGGAGAAATTCCCTGCAACCGGAATGTCCGCCGTGATTCCAAAATTCGGGGCAAGTCGGGATGTATATCCCTGGCTGATGACATTATTTCCCCCGCTGAGCTCCGGCACGCTTAAGCCGCCCTGGATCCCGAGACGTATTTGTGCCTGAGATGTTTGAGAAACGAGAATGAGAATCGAAAATATTGAAATTATAAATAGTAGCTTTTTCATAACGTACTCCTTGGTGGTTCTTCGCAGTTTTCTTCCGAGCTGAAAGCATTTATATGGCACGCTTGCGTTGATTATAGACGAATCGGGTCGCGCTCGGTTCTGGAAAACCATGAAGGCTCCTCCGGTAAATGGAACCAATTTTGTTTTCCTCACGTTCCGTATTTAAAATTCGCACCATGAATTACTTTCGTAAACAGTCGTAAGAACTAATTATCCAAGTAGATCACCGTCCAACTATCCTAAGAAGTAAGATTTTACTCATGCGAATGATATGAAGAGAGCAAAGCATCGGACCGTCAAACTAGCATATTCACTCATCAACCCAATCGCCCCGACTAAAGGGCAAAAAAATCTGAAGACCATGCCATTTGAAAAAAATAGTCGCACACTCTCAGGGGGTATTCTAAAAGACGCAGGTAGCTCACGCAAGAAATGTCTTCCTGTATTTCTTTCCACCGCGATTGTGCTCGTGTCGCTTGGATTCATGTTCGCAGACTCTCCGGCCGATACGAGACTGAAGGTCGGGTATGTCGATTCGTCGACCATCCTGAGCCTCCTTCCCAGCGCGCAAGCAGCGCAGGCAAAATTGGATACCCTGGTGCAGGATTGGAGCGACACAATAGATCAAATGTCGAAAGAGTATCAGACCAAAGTTGAAGATTACACGAGACAGTCAGGAATGATGACGAGACAGGCGAAGCTCGCGGCGCAGAACGAGATCGCGAATCTTCAACAAGATATATCCGCCTACCGGCAGGCGAAAATCGGGACCGGCGGCGCGCTTGACCGGATTCGCCATCGGTTGTTGAAGCCGATCCGCGCCAGGATCTATTCAGCTATTGCCCAGATCGCAAAACGTGAAGGGATGGAATACATTTTCAATAAAAGCAGACAGCTTCCAGTTCTCCTTTACGAGGATCGCTACTACGATATTACTTATAAGGTGCTCGACTTGCTGAGACGCACCGGCTCCGACTAAAAAGCAAACTTTGTTCTCGAAGTCGGTATCTTTGCTGTTCGTAAAGGTTACTTCGCGAAACGCGCAAGCATCACTCGTGGCTTCTTTTAGCCCCTGTACTTTTGGCAAGCCGAGTGTTCGCCTGAAGGGCAAAGCGTTGGACATCCGGATAAAAGGAGGAGTCGTCAATTCTGGTTTCGCAGCATTTCTTTTCTTATACGCTGTGAATTCGTACATTAATGAGCGTTTTGAAATGCGCGTGAAGCTTGACGACAAGGGAAATGGTACGCCTCTGAAGTGACAGGTGAGTAATTCCCGATCAAGGACCTAATTTGAAACCTCTTTTCCGACGTGAGCGCTAATCTTGCCATACTTGCTTAACAAAAGGCATCTCTACTTTTCTCTCTCAGTTTTCAGGACTGAACAAAGCTTGAAGTCTGAAAACTCCCCGCCCCTCCACGACG
>JAJYOS010000382.1 GCA_021796055.1 Bacteroidota bacterium | reverse complement strand
GCTTGCGAAGACTGAAGGGGGGACGAATGGATCCAATTACACCTGGATAAGGACGCATGGGAATCGTGGTCCCCGTAGACGCTGCCCTCTCAAGACGAAGTTTGCCAATATCCGGTCCGGGCACTAACTCTGCTCTGATGAATAATCCGGGCACACAAGTTAGGAGCCGTGATTTTATTAGTCAGGATTAGGGTAATTTAGTCAGGAGGCTAAGGCTATGCGGGGCTTGTTAGTTTCAATTCTGGTCGTCGCGCTGTGTGGCGAAATCTGTGACACTGCATATTCCCAGACGGTCTCTCCCGGGGGAGGGAGAAGCGATGGGGCTGTGGCTCCAAAGGGAGATTCAAGTGGCAAGAAGGACCTCTGTATCAGGAGTATCGATGTCGAATTGATCCTGCCGTTCGGGAAGCGAGAAGACGAACCCTTTCGCATATGCTTTTTTTCAAATTCGGAACTGATTGCTTCCGCTGAACTCCCGGATTCATTTGGAGTCGCGTGCCGCATCGATACCACTTTGTCTTTGCAGATGAACGAAAAGGATACCCTTAAGGTATCCCAGATTCCTTCTCTGACATCTCGAATTTCTTCAAGGGCCTTTCGATATGAGCACTATGTGAAGCCCGGAGATTGCATTGAGCGCATTTTTGATATCGGATTGTTAGTGTCGGAGCGGTTGCCTCATGGTTGCTGGACGCGACCTCGTCGAGAACCAGATTAGTCATGGGCGGATTACGGAGCGTTGAACCTGCATCGGCTGAAGACATCGGGCCGGGTGAATACGGCCTTCTAAGAATGGACATTAGTTGTTATGGAAAAAAGGGAATGACATTCATCCGGCAGGCAAAAGCCGGCCTGTCGTCGGTTCAGGCTCGACTCAGCACGATACATGTTGCGTTGTTTCGGATCAAAACGCCGGAATTGGCAGCGGCTCGCTCTATCAGCTTGAATCGAATCGGAGTAGAGTTTAAGAAAAAGGCCGATGGAGACTTCATGCATTCCAGCCAAATAACCGTTTTGAACGCTTACGGAGATGTAGTTTACAAACACCCGGTTTCAAATAACAAGATGTTCTGGTACCTTCTCAAGAAGAAAACACAGTTCTCATTTCAATTCGCGTCGTGATTGTTCGTAATCAGATCGATTTGCCAATCCATTATCGGAATGCTAACTTAGCACTGCTTTGAGAAACGGGAAAGGTCGATTTCATCGGCTGTCTCGTCCGTCTAAGAACTTCACTTACCAGGACAAAGAGAAAGGTTTATTGAATGAACTCGAAAGAGCGGGTATTGCGGGCTTTTAAGAAGAAAGATGGTTTTCCGGACAGGGTCCCGATACAATTCGACCTGTGCAGGCAATTGACGGACAAGTTCGGGAGTGAAATGGGAATAGATCCCGACTATGCTCTTTCGTATTACGAGGACCTGACCTACCGAATTTCCGCGAACGAGCTCCGCACAAAAATGGGGAGCGACGTGGTGGTTGTCGGCGGAACGGTTGCGAGCGGTTTCATGCCCCGGGTTGTCGAAGACGATATTACGACAAATGAGTTCGGCATGCACATGAAGCCGAGTCCTCTTTATGTCGAAGTGGCCAAATGTCCGCTGGACGAGGTGGAAACGGTAGGTCAAATAGAAGAATATCAATTCCCGGATCCTTACGCACCCGGGAGATTCGAGAAGGCGAAAAGAGATATAGAGAAATACGGCAAAGACTATTTTGTCATCGGAGATGTCGAGATAACCATCTTCGAAATGGCGTGGCATCTCACCGGGTTGGAGAAATATCTGCTTGCTATGATCGGGCCAAAACCATGGGTGGACAGATTGAATGACCGCGTGGAGGAATGGAGCACGGCCCTCGCGCTGCAGCTGGTAAGGGCGGGCGTGGATGCCATTTGGCTCGGTGAAGATCTGGGGAGTCAGACATCGACACTCATCTCACCGAAGATGTGGAGAAACATGTTCAAGTGGCGCCACAAAAGGCTGATAGAGAAGTTGAAGCAGGAGAATCCCGACCTGATCGTCATCATGCATTCGGACGGTGCCGTGGCTCCGCTTATCGACGATTTTATAGAGATCGGGGTAGACGTGTTTAACCCGGTCCAGCCGAACGTCCCGGGGTCGGATCCTCAGGAACTTAAGGACAAATACGGGGAGAGGATCTGTTTTTTTGGAGGAATTGACCAGCAGGAGCTTCTCCCGGGCGGCAACGTCAAAGAGATACGTGATGAGATAAAGAGGAGGATAAGCATCTTCGGCAGGGATAGGGGATACATGCTGGCTCCGGCCCACATCGTTCAGACGGATGTTTCGATGGAAACTGTAAGAGAAATGATCAAAGCGGCAAAAGAGTTCGGAAATTATCAGTAACCATTAGTCGCAGCAGGCACTTCCGGTTCAATCTGAGCCTCGGGTCCGGTCGGCTTTCTTCAAAGCCGACCGGTGCGGTACAAGACCTTTCCTGCAGGGCGTGGCAATTCGCGCCTGCCGGGTTTCTTAATCCATGTGAAATGTCTCTTCAAGAGGGACCGAGACAGGTGAAGAATCGGGGTTGGTTTCCATAATGTCGGCCATATACTTCCACCACTTCTGAACGACGGGATTGTCTCCCAGGTCCTGGGCCGACTTATCCGATTCAAGCTTCTGAACGGCGAACAGGGTGTTGGTTTCGCCGTCCAAAAAGATTGTGTAATCTCTGACTCCTTCAGATGTCAACAGGGCCTTTAGCTCGGGCCAGATGGCGTTGTGCCTGCGGACGTATTCCTCCTTGCATCCAGGTTTCAACTTCATTTTGAATGCGAATCTCTTCATGCTGCAGTGACCTCCATCAGGTGTGAAGTGCGTTCGGTAATTTTCACGTTACTTTTGCTGTTTTCTTCTTAATCTACTGAATTCCGTCCTCTGTTTTCCTATCTCTTTACAAGGATGAGAGTATCTTGGTTTTAACGGAAGCGAAGACTATTTTGCACCTCGATTGCTGCCTGGATTTCTCGTGGACGCAACCATGCAGATATGTCAGTCGGAACTATTTCGCGGAGCGAACGTCTAGGGTATCATCGTTTCCAGGAGCGCGTTCGGACCCCGGATGATTTGTGGGGGAGCGGCGTAAGGATATACCAAGTCGGATAAGCGGTTATGAAGAAGAAGTCATTAGGAGATAGTACGTTGACAAAGGGTTTCATCAGCATCTTAGTTCTCGGCGTGTATTTGTCGGCCTGTTCCGGTCCGACGAGTCCGGGGGCCAAATTGCAAATCATCCGATCCCGAATTCGGACATATACGTCTCCGGCACGGCGCAGGTTCAGACTCCCGCATCATCCGGCAAAGCGAGCTATTCGGTCGTGTGCCAGCTTGCGTATCGGGATCAGTCATCGGCCGACACCGTGTTCAACTCAGCCCGTATCGCAGTGAACGGGATTCGATTGACGCATCAGGGAACGGCGGGCACTTTTTCGGGCAACGGACTGATGCTTTCTGCGGGAGACTCAGTTGTCTTTACAATACAGCATCAGTTGGTGGGGACCATCCAGCAAATGCTTCGTGTGCCGCCATCGATAACCGACTGTATCCTCCAGCCGAGCATGCCGCAAAAAGGGGTGGAAAATCAGAGTACATCTTATTCTGTTGCATGGGGGACGGGAGCGGTAGGTGCAGAATACTATCTGTTGACGGCCGTCAGCTATGATTCATCCGGCAGCGTAGTCACATCATGGTCGACGAGAACCGGTTCAAATACTCTTACTTTTCCTTCATGGGTGTTTCAGGAGACGTCCGGCGGGCCCTGTCCGTACCTTGACATAACCATCCTTCCATTCAACTCGATCTCATACCCGGGATTTGCGGGAGGATCTCAGTTCTCCGTCAGCAGTGCGGGCTACAAAGAGTACACGAATTTCTGAACTGAAGGCCATCGGGCGTTTCGCCGGGTCGGGGGCGGCGATTCCTAGCTCTCGAAAGAAAAATTGCCGTCCGCATCGGGGAGCACCAGTTTCGGTTCGATCCTGTAGTGTGTTCTGCTCCCGGTAGGATTCTCCATTCTCTCCATCAGTATTTCTGCGGCTTTCATGCCTGCCTTATCGTTGAATTGCTCAACAGTCGGATACAGGGGCGTTTCGAAACTGTTGTTGTAGCCGAAAAGGTGGCAATTCGAGGGGAGAGAAATATTCAGTTTCTCGAGACTCTGAAACAGGGAAGTTATCAGCCCGTCATGGTTCACGCATATGCCCACGTTTTTGTGGGAGCTTGAGATATCGCAAATTTGGGAGACCAGCTCGTCGAAGCTGAGCACCGTCCCGTCCTCACGGCCGTAAAGGACCTCCATAGCAGTCTTAAACCCTGCAAGTTTCTCTTCTGAGGAGGAGATATTCTCCGGTGCCTCATTGTCGGGGACAAAGATTAACTTGTCGCAGTACCTGTTGTATTTGAGGTATGCGCAAATCCTGCCCATGGCAATAGTATTGTCCACTACGACATAGTCCGTATCGAGTTCAGGGATGTATCTGTCTATCAGGACGAAGGGGTAGTTTGCTTCTCTGAGCTTGGCGATATGGGAGTAGTCCTGTCTGTAGTGGTCTTCGAGAAATATGATCATGCCGTCCACATGCCGCGATATGAGACGCTCTATGGTGTCCTTCTCCTTCTCGTGATTCATGTTCGAGATTGAAATCAAGATGCCGATCTTCTTCTTATCCAATGCGGCTCTTATCCCGGACAGTATGTCGATGAAGATCTTGAATCCGCTGAAGTGGCTCGGTATTATCAGTGCAATCTGTTTATCGGCGGGATTGTCCTCCAGTTTATCGACGTACATACCCTTTCCTTGCCGCCTGGTTATGATTCCTCTGTTTTCCATTTCGATCAGAGTGCGATGAACGGTCGCATAGCTGAAATTCCATTTGTCTATTATCTCCCTGACCGTCGGGAGTCTGTCGTTTTGTTTGAGGTTGTTGCTTTTTATCAGCTCGATCAACCGATCGCTGGCAGAAGAGGAAGACGCCAAGTGTGACGAAGAACTGGCGAAAATTTCCGATCATCAGCTGCATCGGCAGGAAGAAAAGCGACAGCTGCCATCCGAGCGTGAAGGGGACCGAGATGAGGTCGTTCCTGTGTTCTCTTTCCATCGCCAGTCTGACGGCCGGCTCCAGTCTTTTTTTGAATGGCCCCCATACCCCGAATGGTCGAGTAGTCCGATAGAAGTGGAATGAAACACCATCTTCGACCGGAGGAGTCAGAAGCGTACCTGCAATAGTAGCTACAAGCGAGACACCGGCAACCAGAACAAACTGCTGCCATTCGAGTAAATGAGGAAAGAGCCTCACCTCGACGATCGAGGCAAGAATGCCGACGGCGGTCCCAATGGCGAAACCGCCTCCGTTGTACCGCCACCAGTAAAACTTCAGCATGGCAGGAATTGCCAGGCCGCCTCCAAGTCCCATGACGATCCAACCCCAGATCTGCGTGATGCTTCGGAAATAAAACGCAAGAAAATACGCTGTCAGAACCATGCCGCAGATGAAGAGATAGGAAACTCCTATCAGCTCTTTGGTGCGGTCACTCACGTGGATGAAGCGTTGATACAGATCGCGGGTGAAATAGGCTGCTGCGGAATTCACGCTGGAGTTGAAGGAAGAAAAAGCCGCCGCAATCAGGGCTATGACGAGAAATCCCCGCACACCGGTCGGAAGGTCGAACAGTATCACTGCTGGAACAATCCTTTCAGGATTGACCGTACCGTTGTAACTCAGCATCGAAAGTTTTGTTTCCCAATGGCGTTACTTATTACTATGCAGTGCTCTCGTACGACAGGGGACACTTCGCGGGGATGGATACCATCCTTAACGATCACGGATACAACTGGGTGACCGGCGGTGTGGACAGGCACCTGGTTCCCATAGAGCCGTCGTTCAGTCCGTTCTCTTTTACCTATAACGAGTTCGACCAGCTTACCGGCGAAACCGTTAACACGGCAATAGTCACCCCGAATACAGTCGCCGTCAACGATTCACCCGGCCATACGGATGCCACTGCAAACGGTTATGTCAGACAGACTTCGGGTTCATCATCCACCGGGGCCGTTCAGGTCGCGGTAGTCGACTCCTGGGCAATTCCCGGCGGTCACAGGTATCAGATCACTTTTTCTTCTGCCGTCGATCAGAATTTTGCTCTCCACACAACGAGTTATACCGTCACCGATGTCACGAGAGATTCAGTTATCGCCAGTACGATACCGATTCCATTGGACTCGACCGGGAACGTCAGCCAGTCATGGTTCACGCCAGTTTTCGACGGGATGTACCTGACATTCTACAATTCAAAGCCGATCCTCGATTCGATCGAGGCGAACTCCGGATGGAACTCGAGCAGCAAGACGAATCTGACCGCTACTATTGCGAACGGCGGTTCCCCAACCGATCCTGTTCCGCTCGACTTCACGATAAAGGTTACCGATGAGCCGGCATCCAATCCGGCCACCATATCCGGACCTCCCCAGGAATATCTCATAATAATCGATAACTCGACCGGTGATACTCTTAATTACTTTTTCAACGACAATCAA
>JAJYOS010000381.1 GCA_021796055.1 Bacteroidota bacterium | reverse complement strand
CGTCATACTGTCGCCTACGTCACTCAGCTCAGAGACTTCTACTTTCCGGCCGATTCAACCGTACAGAGCCTCTTCGGAGTTGCGAACAATATCCAGGACAGAAACGACAACAGGACGAACTTCGCCGCGAACGTCCTTATGCCTGTTTGGTTTTTCGAGCTGAACGGCCTGGCCACTTACTCCCAGAGGCAAATCGATTTCACCTACAGATACGAGCCACTATCACCCTCATCAAGCCTTTACGATACGAGGATCAGGACGTCAAATTTCGAAATCCACGGCGACCTCACCACGAGTTTCTACGGCGACAGTATGACGGTAACCATGGAACATAACGAACGTTCCGAGACCCATACGCTCATAAACGTTCCGCTGACAAATCCGTTTTCAGAACAGCAAATGTCCAACCAGGCACAACTGAATAATTTCGGGACGAGAAATACTCTATCGGGACAACTCTCACTACATTTCGGCAGCACTTACCTTGGCATGACTGGGCTCGCCTCAATCTTCCACTATAACACCCCCAGCGAGCTGAATTACGACGACCGTGATGAGCTGACCAATACTATTGCCCTGAACCTTAACCACAGATTCAGCCCTTCTTTCAACGCCGGCCTGGGATTTGAGGCCGACATGATTCACATGGTTTACCTGAAATCCCAGCGAAGCGCGAACAACAACAGGAATTTCATTTACAGGTTCTTTCCCACCGTAAATTACTACGATGAATATTTTGCATCCTCCAACAGGTTTGAAGTCCTGGCAAATTACACGGTCTACGACTACGAGGCTTTTTCACAGGTACACAGCTTTTCATTCCGACAGGCGTCGTTTCTCGACTCGACCAGAGTAAACATGACTTCGAAGCTCTCTCTCTTTTTCTTCGCCAACATCAAATTGTATACCAGGGGCGAACTTTATTGGTCAAGCTTCGCGGAATACCCGTTGAATTATTTCGTTGATCAGACCTTCTGGCTATCACTTACCTATTCTTCGGGAGCATTGTCCTACGGAATCGGCTACAAATACCTTTCGTTGACTCAATACAACTACACCACCGCAAGGGATCGGCAGTTCGCATCCGAAATTACAAATTCGGGGCCGACGGCTTCTATCCTTGCAGATTTCCCGAAACTTGAAGTCGTCTTATCCGGGTGGTATCAAGTCTCGCGACAATTATTGCAAAACCAGGTAGTTTATCCTAATTTCGAGATGACGGCGAAGTACAAAATCTGATGAGCGAATTGCACAAACACATAGTTTTAAAATCCAGGAATACCGCACTGAGAGAAGCTGAGAGGAAGCTGAAAGCGATCCTCGACACGCTCAAGCTTTCCGAGTCGGACGAGCACAATCTGCTGGTCTCGGCAAGCGAAGCGGTAAATAATGCGATAACTCACGGCAACAGAAACGATCCGGAAAAGAACGTGACATTGGACATCCGTTCCACTGAGGACAGTGAAATTATTATCAGTGTCGAAGATGAAGGACGCGGGTTCAACCCGGATAGCCTGCCTAACCCCCTCCTTCCCGAGAACCTGCTCAAGCCGAGCGGCAGGGGGATACACATTATTAAATCGCTCATGGACGGAGTAGACTTCCAATTCACCGACCGCGGTACAAAAATCACAATGAGACTGACGATTGGAAAAGCCGCCTGACTCTTCCTTCCCGCTTCAACTTCCCCCGGACTAACGAGACATAAACACACAAAAAAATCCCGGCAGCATCGACGTTCGTCACGTCCAATGACACCACCGGGAAATGTGAAAAGAATCTTAAGCGGCTAAATCAGCTGAACTTGACCTTTGCCATGTTGGCTTTGACGTCCTCTGCGGACTTATTCAATTCAGCCTTCTCGGAGTCGGTCAGCTTAATTTCCATTATCTGTTCTATTCCCTGCTTGCCGAGCTTGACCGGGACACCGATAACCACATCCTTCATCCCGTACTCGCCTTGTAGATAAACCGAGCAAGGCAGGATGCGCTTTTTGTCCTTCACCAGAGATTCCACCATCTGAACAACTGCAGCGGACGGCGCATAGTAGGCGCTGCCAGTCTTGAGGAGAGAAACGATCTCAGCTCCGCCATCCCGGGTACGCTTCACAATTGCATTGATCTTGTCCTGAGGCATCAGCTCCGTGAGCGGAATTCCCGCAACGGATGTATATCGAACCAGCGGGACCATCGAATCGCCGTGGCCGCCAAGAACAAATGCCTGAACATCTTCCACCGACACGTTCAGTTCAGTCGCGATAAAAGTACGGAAGCGCGCGGTGTCAAGGACGCCTGCCATACCGAACACACGTTTTCTCTCAAAACCGCTTACCTTCAATGCTACGTACACCATTACATCGAGCGGGTTCGACACGACGACTATGATGCTTTTCGGAGATCGCGGTGCGATTTGCTCGGTGACAGACTTGAGCACGCCGGCGTTTGTGGAAAGGAGGTCGTCGCGGCTCATGCCTGGCTTCCGGGCGATCCCTGCGGTGATCACCACGATATCGCTCCCGGAGGTGGCGTCATAATTGTTAGCACCGACAAATCTCACGTCGCTCCCGAGCACCGGCGACGATTCCAGCATGTCAAGTCCCTTGCCCTGTGGAAGACCCTCGACGACATCCGTGAGGACTATTTCGTTTGCGAGTTCGTTATCAACCAGTCGCTGCGCCACGGTGGCGCCGACATTGCCAGCCCCAACTACTGTGATTTTCATTGCGAGACCCTTTCAAAATTTAATTCTTGCCCGACATCAGTCGGGATCGATTTGACTCGCGCTCAGAGGAATTACACTGACTTTTTTTCTTACTCTTCTATATGTTTCGAATTTGACTACACCGTCGCTCAACGCAAAGAGGCTGTCGTCTTTGCCGACCCCGACATTTACCCCCGGTAAAATCTTCGTACCGCGCTGCCGGACGATTATGCTCCCGGCAGTGATCTTCTCTCCGCCGAAAGTTTTGACGCCGAGCCGTTGCGAGTTGCTATCGCGACCGTTCCTGGAACTACCGCCGCCTTTTTTGTGTGCCATGAAAGACTCCTAACTGATATTTTGTTAAACTCACTACCTTCATTAGAATCCGCAGGAACGAATTCTAAATTCGAAATCCTAAACAAACTTGAAACACAAAATCTCGGATTCATAAGCGTAAAAGCCAGATGCTCAGCAGCTTTGTCATCGGAATCTTTGAAACCAGGATTTGTTCGGAGTTTCCTGTTTAGAATTTAGGGCTTTATTTTCTCTATATGGATCGTTGTGTACTCTTCCCTGTGACCCTTAGTAACCTTGAAGTTCTTTTTTCTCTTCTTCCGGAAAACAAGGATCTTCTCGTTTCTATCGTGTTCGACCACAGTCGCCTCAACGACGGCCCCTTTGACAACGCTTTTTCCTATTGAGCTCGACTTCTCATCTTCAACAAGAAGGACTTTGTCTATCTTGACCTTATCTCCTACTTTCGCATCAAGCTTCGGGACTGAAACATTCATGTTTTCGGAGACTCTGAACTGCTTTCCGGCTATTTCAACGACAGCGAACATGTTTCCTCCAAATTAGATTGTAATTTAGCCCCTATGCGTCTAAGTTTCAATCACTTTCGGACAAAAAACGTCCTCACGGCCGGCTGGAGACTGGCCGTTGTACTTTTTCCATTGCGGGAAAAGCCATGCTTCATGCCATTCTTGTAAATGCAGCCGGTCATTGGTATATTTTCACGCGGTAATTGCGGATCTAAGCCGGTGGAACGACGTGAACCGATCCACAAACACTAAGATTAGTTCAAAACATTGGTAGTTCTTTTGAAGCTTTGGCGATACATCTGGAGAGGTGGCCGAGTGGCTGAAGGCAACGGTTTGCTAAACCGTCATACTCTGTAAAGGGGTATCGAGGGTTCGAATCCCTCCCTCTCCGCTTACCGTGGCATGTATTACGTCTATGCATTATACTCCCAAAAGTTTCACCGTACGTACATCGGTCAGACCGATGATGAAGCCAACAGGCTACACAGACATAATGCCGGCTATGTGAAGTCCACTAAGCCATACCGTCCCTGGACACTCACCTATTCTGAGGAATTCGCCACTCGAGCGCAAGCGATGAAGCGAGAGAAATGGCTGAAGAGTTCATCAGGACGGAAATGGCTCAAGACCATTCTCGATCGACTCCTAGCTGAAGGCAACGGTTTGTCCGTCCCGTCGTCAAAAGACGGGACGAGATCTCGCTCGTCATCGCCAAGCGATGACGGGTCGGACTAAACCGTCATACTCTGTAAAGGGGTATCGAGGGTTCGTCCGTCTCAATTGACCTTGCGGCGGGATCGCGCCACGAAGCAGCCATGATGGAAATCTTTCCCTCTTCGCCAGACTACGTGAGGGTTTTTCATTCGACGAACCTCCGAAGGAGCGTAGTTTGTGGAGGCAACCGAGGAATAGATACAGAGTTCGCGGGACATGGAACGCAGAACTCGGGGCACTATATGCCGTCGGGGAGTGTTCTGTTTCAAGAACCGTGAGACTAATAACCTTCACCCATCACCAATGAATCTCAGAACTCTCAATGGCCTTCCCTCACTTCCCGGACAAGCATAAGAACCCAGCAGTCCTGAGTCCCGAAGAAATGCTTTCCCGCCGGGGCAAGAACGGGAAAAAACAGTTGCGCGGCGCATCGGGAGCCATACTCTGTCTTCAATCTCAATCCCTTGAATACCTGACGCGAAAATTCGTCGGGAAGAAGGCCGAGGGCTTCACTGGAACGGTCGTGACGTTGAAGAAGACCGGATTCCGGATCGCTGCAGCGCGACCTCAAGGACTCGGCGCACCGGGAGTCGCAGTCATCCTGGAAGAACTGGCTGCGAGCGGAATCCGAAGCTGCTTTGCCGTCGGCGTCGCGGGAGCCCTTCAAGAGTCAATCGCCACCGGTGATTTCATTATCCCAACGGAGGCCATCCGGGACGAAGGGACTTCGCATCATTATCTTGCTTCCGACTGTCCCGCCTCTCCCTCGAACGAACTCTTTCACCGATTAGCAACCGCGCTCGCTGAGCGGGACCTCCGACATATGGCCGGCCGGGTCTGGACTACGGATGCACCTTATCGGGAGACCGCGCTAGAGATTGCCCGCTATCAGAACGACGGCGTACTCGCAGTCGACATGGAAGCATCGGCCTTTCTATCCGTCTGCTTTGCTCTGAATATAGAGGCTGTCTCCGCTCTCGTGGCTGCCGACTCACTGACCGGAGGAAAATGGCGTCCGCCGGCCAAAGACAAAACAGTCAACACCTCGCTGAAGCTGATTGCGGACGCGGCGGTGGAGGTGCTCGCCTCTTGAAACCGGCGATTGGCATCTTAGCCTACAATCGCCCCGCATCACTGCGCCGTCTTCTGCGGTCCATAGCGTCCGGGGTGTACCCCGATAAAATCCATTTGATAATATCAATCGACTTCGGAGGAGAACAGCGGGAGAAGGTACTCGAGGTTGCTGACTCTTTTGAATGGGTGCATGGCGATAAGCAGATCATCGACCACAGGACTCATATCGGACCGAAAGCACACTTCCACTTCGTCGGTTCGCTTGCAAAAGAGCATGGGTCCATAATTCGGCTCGAAGACGACCATTTCGTCTCACCGATGTTCTATCAATACGCTTCGAAGGCCCTGGATTTCTATAAAGACGATCCGCGTGTCGCCGGCATTTCTCTTTACAACGTCTGGTTCAACGGAATCACAAAAGAGCCGTTCATTCCTTACCTCGACGATGGAGACAACTATTTCATGCAGGCTCCCTGGTCGCACGGGCAGGCCTACCGTGCTTCGCAATGGGAATCGTACGACGCATACTGCCGACAGGAGGTTCATTCCGCGTCGATTAAGGATGCTCTGCACCCTAACTGGGCCGCGCTTGACGATGAGGAATGGATCCCGGATGCCGCCAGATTTCTTGTTGAAACGAACCGCTATTATGTTTTTCCGCGCGAATCCCTCTGCACAAATTTCGGCGAGAAGGGTTTTCACTTCAAGAAATCAAGTCCCTTTTTCCAGGTGCCGCTTCAAACACACCGGCAGAACTTCCGATTCCCAAGCCTGGATGATTCGCTGGCGGTCTATGACGTTTTTCAGGAGATGATGCCGGATCGGATGACTCGCCTCAGTCATCACCTGGAAGGGTTTGATTTTGAAATGGACCTGAACGGAACGAAGGCGCGCTCGAATATCAGACATCCCTATGTCGTCACTTCACAGCCCTGTCGCTCGTCTGTCCGGACATGGGGATTACACCTGTTCCCTCGCGAGGCAAACATCGTGGCAGAGATTCCCGGGACCGAACTCAAGCTGTGCCGCAAAGAGGACCTCAGGCCGGGAGGTTACGCAGGTTCGCTTGCCAGGTTTCATCGATATGAATATGCGCAGTCGCGCCTGTCGGTTGGATTAAAAAGACATGCGCTCTTCTGGACAATAAGGCAAGCGGAAAGAATGATGGGATGGATAAAGAGCCTCTTGTCCCCCGAAAAGCGCTAGGGCTTCTGCTTATTCACAAGGCCGAGCTGTTTCAAGAGTCAGAGC
>JAJYOS010000380.1 GCA_021796055.1 Bacteroidota bacterium | reverse complement strand
GTTCGAGTTTGCGGGCGAGAGTATTTGTTTAGCTATGAAGGCGCTCGTCGCGTGCGGAATTGCGTAGTGAACGTGCAGTATATCGAGATCGTGATATTTAGCGACGTCGATCATCTTGCTGGCCAGAGAATCGGTGTAAAGAGGGAAGTCGAACAAAGGATATTGCGACATCTCGACTTCGTGGAAGAATACGTCGCCGACCATGTTCTCGAGACGCACCGGCATCGCGTAGCTGATAAAATGGATTTGATGGCCTCGTTGTGCGAGCGCCTTACCGAGCTCGGTTGCGACTACACCGCTTCCGCCGTATGTTGGATAACAAGTAATTCCGATTTTCAATTGATAATCTCCTTAGGAAAAATAATCCATCTTTGACTAACTAAACAATGCTGATTTGATTTTCATTCCCGGCAGACTCGGGATCTGGAGATGCCGCACGCTGGGACCTTATTTCACAGTCGCCAATTGTCCTGAATTGCGTATGCTACACATTTAGCCAGGCAGATGTATATTCTTATACCAATTTCAAAAGTATATCAAGTGTCATGCGAATTCTTATTATAGAAGACGAAAACAAGACTGCGGCCTATCTCAAAAAGGGACTTGTCGAAAGCGGTTTCGTCGTCGATACCGCTTCGGATGGAAACTCCGGGTTGCTTTTCGCGAATGAGTACGACTACGACGTCGTGATACTCGATGTTATGCTCCCCGGCCGCGACGGCTGGGAGGTGCTTTCAGAGTTCAGGCGGAAGGGGAGAAACACTCCGGTCCTGTTCCTGACGGCGAGGGACTCCGTGCAGGACCGTGTTAAGGGACTTGAGCTTGGAGCCGATGATTATTTGGTGAAGCCGTTCGCGTTCTCCGAACTACTCGCAAGGGTGAGAACCGTCCTGCGTCGAGGGCCTGTCCGCCAGCCTGACGTGTTGAGGATAGCAGACCTCGAAGTCGATCTGCACGCCCACAAGGCGTCCAGGGGCGGAATGAAATTGGAACTCACACCGAAGGAGTTTTCGCTCCTCGCCCTCCTCGTCCGCAAATGCGGTGAAGTCCTTTCTAGGGCATTGATCGCCGATCAGGTATGGGGCATGAATTTCGACAGTGACACCAACGTGGTGGACGTTGCAGTTAGAAGACTGCGCACAAAAGTTGATGATCCGTTTGAGAGGAAACTCATAAGGACGGTTCGCGGCGTAGGATATGTGATTGACAATGATTGAGAAAGTTCAGGACAACAAAGGCCGCGGGGCCTGGTCGATAAAATGGAGACTGACGGTACTTTACTTTGTCTCTGCCTTCGGCATTCTTCTGATATCAACCGTGATCCTTTACTGGGTCCTGGCTAAACGACTCGTGAAAGAAGACGGACAGTTCCTTGCCGCGAAGATTGGCCTTCTTCGCGAAATACTCAAAGAGGAGCCCAACAATCAGGATGTCCTGCGTGAGGAGATCGAATGGGAGAGGGCTCCATTCAGACTGGCGAAATATTACGCGAGAATCCTGGGACCGTCCGGCAACATAATCATCGAGACAGGCAAGATGCGGAGTATCGCGCCGGTCGGGATCTTTCCAAAGCCTGCCGGACTTTCTGAAATACCTTCCCGGGCGACCAGGCGAAAGTCGACCAACGGCCACAATCTCCTCCTCATGACGGCTCTCGCGAAGGCCGGCGGCCCAAATGGCGGGATAAGAGTGCTTCAGCTGGCTCTAGACATCTCACACGAGGATGAACTCATATTCGATTACAGGAAACAGCTCGTGATCGTTCTCCTCGTAGGCATTCTTTTGTCGGCCGGAATCGGAATATTCATTGCTGGGAAGGGATTGAAGCCTGTCGAGAAAATGACGAGGACAATTCAGCATATATCGGCGCATCAGCTCCATCGAAGGCTTGGGCAATCGGACTGGCCACTGGAACTAAATGACCTCGCAGGCGCATTTGACGGTATGCTGGATCGATTGGAGGACTCATTCAACAGGCTTTCTCAATTTTCCGCCGACCTGGCTCACGAACTTAGAACGCCCATCAATAATCTCATCGGCGAAACCGAGGTTACGCTCTCGCGCGAAAGGATGCCGGGAGAGTATCGCGAAGTCCTTGAGTCGAACCTCGAGGAATACTCCAGATTGTCTCACGTTATCGAAAGCCTCCTTTTCCTCGCCAGGGCAGAGAGTCCGGAGGCAAATGTCGAAAAAAAGAAATTCGATCCAAGGAAGGAAATAGAAGACGTAATCGAGTTCTACGAGGTGATGGCTGACGATAAGGGAGTTAAAATTTCTTTCGCCCAAACCAGCAATCCGGATTCCGATTTTGTTCTCAACGCTGACCCGACCCTTTTCAGGCATGCCCTGAGCAATCTGGTCTCGAACGCGCTTAGGTACACGAGCGACGGAGGAAAGGTCGATATCGGCGTCTCACGATCCTCCACGGGGCGCGTCGACGTGTGGGTTGAAGACAACGGCATAGGAATAGAACACGAACATGTCGCAAGAATTTTCGACCGGTTCTATCGCGTCGATTCGTCAAGATCAGAGAACAAGTCGGGCAGCGGACTCGGCCTGGCGATTGTCAAGTCTATAATGCAGCTCCATCGCGGATCTGTCTCGGTGGAGAGTGAACCTGGAAAAGGGACGAAGGTCACGCTGAGCTTTCCATCATGAGGAAGCGAGTGGAATTGAAGGGGAAAATTGGAACTCACTGAAGAGCAAGACGCGATCATAAATTCGAACGGAAACATTAAAATTAACGCGGTTGCCGGATCGGGGAAAACCACGACGGTAGTGGAATACGCCAAGGCCAGGCCGACGAGGAATCCGATACTCTATCTGGCATTCAACAAGTCGGTTAGGCTGGAAGCGGCGAGGAAATTTGCCGAATGCGGACTTTCCAACGTGAAGGTAGAAACCGCACATTCGCTTGCCTATAAGAGTGTCGTCTTCAAAAACAACTACAGTGTCCGTGCGCAAGGTTACAGGACTAATGAAGTAGCGGAGCTTCTTGGTTTGAAAGGAAGTGGAGAGGACCATGCCGAATATGTGCTGGCAAACCATATCAATAAGTTCGCGGCATATTTCTGCAACAGCGACGCTAGGAAAGTTCAGGAGCTGAATTACCTGGATCTCGTATCGGATGAAAAGGCACGGGCGGTCGTCTCAAATTATTATGACTACCTTTATAAAAAGACCCGGCTCTTCCTGGCCATGATGGATAGAGGCCAGATCGATGTGACTCACGACTTCTATCTGAAAAAGTTTCAACTCTCTGATCCCATCCTTCCTTTCGAGTACATATTGTTCGATGAAGGGCAGGACGCTTCTCCGGCAATGCTTGACGTTTTTCTGAAGCAGGAGGGGACCAAGTTGATCGTCGGAGACACCCACCAGCAGATATACGGCTGGCGTTACGCGGTCAACTCACTCGAGAAGGCTGATTTCCACAATTATAGCCTTTCGACAAGCTTCCGCTTCAACCAGGAGATAGCAAATCTCGCTGTGGGTGTTCTGAGGCTGAAGAAGCATACCGGAAGTTGGGTCCAGACCGGCATTCGAGGGAGAGGCGTTTCCCATGAATTGAGTTCAAAAGCGGTCCTTGCCCGGACTAATCTTGGACTTTTGCTGAGGGCCATAGAAGACATTACGGAAAGCAGAAGCGCCAGGCGAATCTATTTTGAGGGGAACATAAATTCTTACACATACGCTGATGAAGGGACCTCACTCTATGATGTCCTGAGTCTCTACAACGGCAACCGTAAGATGATCAGGGACGGGCTCATCGGCCAGATGAAGGATTTCGGTGAGCTGGAGGATTATGTCGACAAGACCGAAGACGCTCAGCTCGGTATGATGGTAGACATAGTCAAAGAATATGATAACGAGATTCCCGGAATGATCAGGGAACTGAAGGAGAGACACGTCGCGAACGAAGACAGGGGAAAAGCCGATGTGATATTCTCTACTGTTCATCGCTGCAAAGGATTGGAGTATGACGTCGTCGAGCTTGTGAACGATTTCATTACAGAAGAGAAGCTCGAAAAGTTTGCCGATGAAGATGGGGAGTCTAAAGATTTGTCCAGACTGAACGAGGAGATAAATCTTTTATATGTCGCGGTCACTCGGGCGAAGAACAAAATTGTTATCCCGGACACGCTTCTGCCTGCCGGGATTTCGTCATCATCACGGGTGAGCGTATCTTCACCAGATCGATCGGCGAGAGGATGGATGATACCGGCTGCTTCACGCTCGGGGGTGAAGGCCTTGTACCCCGGCCGTCGGAAGAAGTTGGACCACCATGACGCGGAAGAGGTACGCTCGAAGCACAAAGAAGCTTACATGCCGTGGACGGAAGATCTTGACAACGAGCTGATGGAACTTTACCGCTCGGAATTGAGCGTAAAAAGACTTGCGAAACATTTTGGCCGGACGGCCGGAGCGATCAGGGCAAGGATAAGAAAGCTCGGAATCGAATAGCCGTCGTTGTAGTTAGAATGGGAAAAGCTTACCGACCGCATGCTTCATAGGAGGGAAATGTTGCCGGCTTCAGCGTCTGAAAGTTCGACGGCCCTTACGGTGTCAGTGAATTCCGAACACTTAAGACAAAGCCTGGTCGATCTCTTTGATCAGTTCCACGGTAAGTTGTCCTCGTATTCTTTTTAGCCTCGTGGCGTGGTCTATCGGTCGTGTTTGCAGGCAGTCGGCGATGGATCTTTTCGTTAATCCGTTTGCCTTCGTCGATTCAATCACGACGTTAGTCCTGATCAGGGATTTCTTCTCATTCCAGGGCATGATTGGAACTACCTGAATAACGGGGACACGTTCGTTGTAAACGTCGTTCGTGACAACAATGCATGGTCTGGACTTTCCGGTCTCGGAGCTGATTACCGGATCAAGATTTTCATCCATGACCATCCCTCGCCGCAGTTTTGTTATTCCGGCCATTCTGAAATCGCCTAGGCCGCCGTGTGTTTTAGTTCGGAGTCGTCGCGATACACTTCAGAGTACAAGTCTGCCGATTCCCTGAGTGCGGAAGAAAAGCTACCTACCGGATCGGTCGACAGAAAGTAAATCCCGGTCGTAAAGCCGGGCAGATGGATAGCCGGAGTTGTTTTCATTGCTGGAAGCCGCCACACGACCGTGAAGCCACTGGGCAATGCTCGCTGTTGTCAGCTGAATCAGCTTTCCATCACGTCTTGTCTCTCGAACTTTCCGTACCTCAATGATAGCGTCGGCAGGACGAGAAGATTGAGTGCGGTCGATGTGAAAAGCCCGCCCAGTATGACGATTGCCATAGGGCCTTCTATCTCTCTCCCGGCCGTCCCGCTGGCCAACGCAAGCGGTAGGAGTCCCAGCCCGGTCACAGTTGCTGTCATCAATATCGGGACCAACCTTTCGGAGGCGCCGCGAATAGCCGCATCAAGCGACCATTCCATCCCCTCGGATTCCACGAGATGCTCGTAATGTGAAATAAGCATTATCGAATTCCTTATTGTTATCCCGAAAAGGGTGACAAAGCCGACCAGAGATCCGATCGACATTTTGCCTCCGGTTATGAAGACCGCTGTTACGCCTCCGACGAGCGCGAATGGCAAATTGACCAAGACAAGAGAAAGATTCTTGTAGTTTTTCATCACGACAGAGAGAAGCAGGATAATACCTATGGCAGCAACGAGAGAATGGATGAGTATCTCGCGCTCCGATTTCGCTTTCGCCTTCGCCGTGCCACTGAAGTCGACATATGTTCCCGGAGGGAAATGCACAGATGTTTCTATTCGCCTTTTCGCTTCGTTGACGAAAGAGCTGATGCTTCTCCCGCTCACGTCGCACGTGATCGCCTCGACTCTCCGCCCACCTTCGTGCTGAACCACGTACCGTCCTGAGTCTTCGTAGATATTCGCCAGTTGATCGAGCCGTACGTAGACTCCATTGGAATTGCGAAGGAGAAGATTCTCGAGATCAGCAGGATTGCGTCTTTCCCTTGCATCGAGTATAACGGACACGCCGAACACTTTGTTGCCATTATAAACCTGGCCTACTATGTCTCCCTGGTATGCCGTGCGGACAACATTCATGACGTCGACCGGCTCGAATCCCCACTCCTCGAGCCGCGACCTTCGGAGACGGACCACCATCTGCGGCACACCGGGGGGCGACTGAAGCTGGACGCCGGTCGCTCCGCGTATCTCACTAAGGATAGCGGCGACGTGCTCAGCTTTGTAATCAAGGGTATCGAGATTGTTTCCGAAGATATTTATTACTACACCCGCCGTATAGCCGGTAAGAGTCTCGTTAATTCTCTCGGTTAAAAATGAATTAACCGAGAAGCTAGCTCCGGTAAATTTCGCGACCGCGTCTCTAATCATGTGTTCTGCCGTGCCGGCGGGAACGTTGCTGACTGGTTTGAGTTTCACCCAAATCTCGCTTTGATGCGTACCATGGGAGTCGCTGCTTAGCGAGGCGCGGCCCGCATCCGCAATGACCGACTCGACAAAGGGGATTTTCATCAGCGTGTGAGTGACCCTCTCGCCAAGCGCCAGCGTTTGCCGGAGCGACGTGCCCGGAACTTCCTCCATATGA
>JAJYOS010000379.1 GCA_021796055.1 Bacteroidota bacterium | reverse complement strand
GAAGAACTCTACCTTCTTACAGGCCGCGGGCTGCTTCCTGTTTAGAGCTATCGAGGGGAGCATCTATGCGGCAACATTAACAATCTCTTTAGTCTTACCCAGACTTGTCTTTGCGCAGCAGACGGACGTTCCGCGGGGCATGATAATGTTCGGGGATGTAAATGCAGATTTTGTGCAAATGCATGGAACACTCGGGGTAAGTTGGGTACAAGGATATACCGGAGCAGAAGCGGTTGTCAGAGCTTGTTTAATGCAATTTGGTGTCGGCCTTTTCGAGCAAAACAGGCATGATGAAGCAACGGATTACTTCATAGCCTATCTGAAGCAGCACCCCGACAATCAGGCGGGCTACGTCACCCTTTATGGTTGCGCAGACAGCGCTACGATACCAAGCTTAATTCAGTTTTTCAAATCTTTGCCAAGCATAGCTGCGAAAGAACACAAGCTTCTTCTTTCAAATTCGTTTCTCATGAGTGGTGATGTCAAATCTGCGAAGCAAGTCAATGATAGCATTATTGCAGCGAACCCTAATATACCGCTTGGCACAAGGGCGAAACTCGGCAATTTCTACATTGCTCTGTATGAGGAAAATGACCGCGCCGGTGCTGCTGCAGTTCTGAAAGACGTGGAAAACAATGTTAGCCTTTCCACGCCGACGGAGATATCCGACGCGGAGCATGCTCTCTCTATATGTTGGAATCCCGATTCCGCAGCAGCGCAAAGCGCGAACGGTGCTTTATCCGCCGGGCCTCAATCTACACGAGAGGCGAAAGCAGAATCCGCGACGAGCGTCCAAGACAATGCCCCCAGAGAGTTTAAATTGTCGCAGAACTTCCCCAATCCGTTCAACCCGACGACTCTCATCAACTATGATATGCCAAAAGATGGTAAGGTTACACTAGTGATATATGATGCTCTGGGGAGGGAGGTAAGGACCCTCGTCAATGAATACAAGAGCGTCGGAAGATACTCGGTAACCTTCGATGCTTCTCGACTTCCAAGCGGTATTTACTTTTGTCGTTTAGTCGCTGGAAATTTTGTCTCGACCAAAAAGATGCTGCTCGTAAAATGGCGACATTTGATTCCAACCATGAACACGAAGTTTACTCTCATAGACGGGGCAATGGGCTTTCCCGATGCCCCGCACATCTCGTAAAATTCAGACGTATCCTGCGTTCTTCATGCTCAAGTAACCCGTCGGACCCACGATCAGATGGTCGTGAAGCGGTATATCTAGAAACTCTCCTGAATAAACCAGGTCTTTCGTGATCTGGATATCCTCCTTGCTCGGGTCGAGCTTGCCGCTCGGATGGTTATGCACCACGATTATGCTGGCGGCATCCTCGAGTATTGCGAACTTGAAAACGGCACGTGCGTCGACAAGACTCGCACTGAGCGTTCCTTCGGTCATCATCTTTACACGCTTCACTTTGCCCGAAGTGCTCAGGGCGATGACCTTGAATACTTCCCTCTTCTCGCCCGCGAAATCCTTCATGATAAACTTATGTACGGCTTCCGGATTGTTCAGGAGCGGAGTGTCGCTTGCGGGAGCGTTCTGGATTCGCCTTCCTATCTCAAACGCCGCAGAAAGTGTTATCGCTTTGACATTGCCGATGCCGGCGATACTCGACAATTCCAGAGCGTCCCTCATGGAAAGAAGCGATAAGGAGCTGTCGAACGACATGAGAAGCTCCCTCGCGACGTCGATCGCCGTCCGGGAGCTCGATTTGGTCTTTGTGCCGGTCCTCAGGAGTATTGCCACCAGCTCGACATCGGTAAGTTTGGTTGCACCGTGCGAGAGGAGTTTCTCGCGCGGTTTTTCGCTTTCGGGCCACTCGCGCAGTGTGCGCCTGGCCGTTTCAATTGTTCTCGCCTTTTCAGACATCGCAGCCCCCTGCTTTTGTTGAAAACAAGAACCGTCCGGCGGTATCTATTTCGCGTTTACTTCGCCAAGGTCGATGATATTTCCGTTTTTGAACTGGAGTATGTGCAGATAGTGATTGGAATTGTTCTCCTCGAATGAGATCGCCGAGTGCAGACCGTCGTAGGTTTGCGACCTGAGTGCGGTCTCCAGCGACGCCCTGGTCGTGTCCCCCGATTTGATCGCATTCAGAAGCGCGTTCGCCAGATCGTATCCGTAAGAAACCGTCCTGTTGAAGTCGACGTCGGATATCTGTGCGAGCGAGTCGGTCGCCGCGGTATACGCCGGCAGACTCGTGTTGAAATAAGTGTCGCTGCAGAAAATAATGCCGTCGAGGTAAAGCTGGTTGTTGGAAAGCTGGTTCAGGTCGTACCAATCGTCGGTGCCGAGGATCTGAGTCTTTACGTTGTAATAAGCGAGTTGTGCTCCTATGACACCTATATCTTTGGCGGAAGTCAACGGAATGAAAATCGCGTCGAGAGATCTCAGGGCATCGAAGACGCCGAGGGAATCACGAAGCGTGTCGGGTATGCCGAGCGAGTCCGCTATCTGGATCGGGTTGCGCCCGAACAGGTCGTACGCATCGATGCTGATGTTCGAGTGTCCGACTGAATCGACGAAGGCTGGCGGCACAAATGGCATGATCTTCTCCTGCTGCTGTCCGTTCAGCGCACCTATATTCACATATGGTTCGCCGAGCCGTGCGGCCGCCGCCTTGATCTCGCCGATCGGGTCTGCAAGATCAGTCGACCCGCTTTCAAAATAGGAAGTCGCTACGGGAGGAACGCCGAGCGAGTCAAGCCTGAGGGCAAAGTATTTGGAAATTGTTGTGCCGTACGTGTCGGACGGTGCAAGGATGGCAATTCGTTTGGCGTGAAGTACGTTGACGGCATAATCGGCCATCGCCACGGCTCTTGTTTTGAAATCGGGATTTGCCTGGAAGACATACGAATTCCCTTTTGTGAGCCCGACCTGCGTGGCTGTCGGGGAGATCATCGGAACCTTATTTTGATTTGCGATACTTTCGAGAGCCGAGACCTCGCCGCTGTAGACCGGGCCGATCACGGCTTTGACGGTCTGATCCTGCGCCAGCGATAACATATCCGAGAAAAGGTTTGTCATCACGCCGGAATAATTCTTGAGCACCAGACCGACTTTCGTCGAGGCAGTCGCGTTGTAGTTGTCGAGCGCCAATTGTATTCCGAGGAGAAGCCTGTCGCCCACCCCGCTCCCGTATTCGAGAGGCAGAAGCGCTCCGATTTTTGCCGGCGCGCGGCTCAGGGAGCTGTCCGCGCTGATCCTCTCAAGCCACTTTCCGACTTCACCGCTCCCGATCCCGGTTCCCGGATAGCGCTGTCTGAATTCCACAAGAACCCTGTCCGCGTCGGCAAGTTTATCCGAGAAGTATGCCCTTCTCGCAAATCCGATAGCAACCGTGACGGACGACATCCTGGAGCGACACATCTCGAACAGGCTTTCAATGTTGTCGAAGCTCAGGTTGAAGGAAACGAGTGTACGGAGACTCGCAACCGCCTGGTCCCTTACGACCCGGTTACCTGAAGAATCGACCGCCACGACAAATTGCGCCGCAGCCTTCGAGTATTTCCCGAGCTCGTAGTAGTTCGCACCGAGAATGTACACCATGTCGAACCTGTGTTCATCGGAGGGGAAGTGGGCCAGGAAAGTGTCGACGACATCGACGGACTCCTGATACCTTCTGAGGTTGAAAAGACTTCTCGCGCCGTAATAAAACGATTCAGCCGAGCGCTGGTTCAGCGAATCGTCCATGACCTCACGAAAATACTGGAAGGCCGTTGAATAGTCGCCCTGCCTGAAACTCTGAAGGCCGAGAGTGTAGTTGGTCTCATCCGTCTGGTTGAATACGGCCTGGGGAAAAGCGTTCGATGCTAAGAACAGCAGCAAAAACGCGGACAGGATCCTCATTTCAGCGTCGGTTCCGCTTCCTGTTGATTCGTGATATGCGTTCGAGGGTCTCCCTGTCGTCCTCGATGATAGCGTCGGCTTCTGCCAGTTCGTCGAAGATCGTGCGCGCCTTCTCGACCTCTCCGATTGTACTGTAAAGGTTGGCGAGAACCTGAAGGACTTCCGCACTCCTGGGGTTGATGCTGAGAGCGCGGGTCAGGTAAAACTCCGATTCGTCGGGCTTGCCGAGTTCGAGCAGGATCTTCCCGCACATGAGCCACCCCGGGAAAAATTCCGGGTCGGTGTCGATAAGCAGAGTAAACTCTTCGAGTGCTTCCTTAAGGTCGCCGAGCAGGTAGAAAGCGGTCGCAAGGTCGAGCCGGAACTCGACGGAAGAATCGTTCAAGGCGAGCTCCCGCTTCAAATATTTTGTTGCGTTCGTGAAGTTGCTCTGCTTAAGATAAATTCGGCCGAGTAAACCGTTCGCATCAGGATATTTTGCATCGCTTCTGAGAACCAGTTTGACCTCGGACGCGGCCTCCTGGAAGTCATTCTCTTCGAGAAAAATCGTGGCAAGGGCCAGGTGCACGCTCGGGTTGCGCCAGGAATCGAGTTGCCTGAGGAGTGGGAGGGCGCGCTCCATTTCTCCGAGGTTGAAGTACAAACTGCCGAGAGCGTACACGAGCTTGTATTCGCCCGGCATTCTCTCCAGAGCTTCCGTCAGCAATTTCTCCGCAGCATCGTAACTGCGCAAGCCGATATAAATCTCGGCCAGCTTCAGATATGCGTCCGCATAATCGGGATCGCGTGCAATGACTTTTCTCAGGATCTGCATGGCGTGAAGAGGCTTGTCCTCCCCGAGGAAGCCGACCGCTTCGTCAATCAGGATTCTCGCCGATTCGCTCGATCTCTCCGACAGTCCCATCTTCTAAGTTCTTGTCCTCAACGGATTATAACCCCTTGCAGGCAAAGAATCACTCCCATTCGATGGTCGCCGGAGGTTTGCTGCTTATATCGTAGACTACCCTGTTTACTCCGCGGACCTCGTTGATGATCCGGTTCGAGACTTTTGCGAGGAGATCGTACGGCATCTGGGCCCAATCTGCGGTCATCCCGTCCTCGCTCGTGACGGCGCGGAGCGCGATAGTGTATTCGTACGTCCGCTCGTCACCCATGACCCCGACAGACTGGACAGGGAGCAGGACAGCAAACGCCTGCCAGATGTCGGCGTATATTCCGTACTTTCTGATCTCTTCGATGAAGATTTCGTCCGCCTGTCGCAGAATTTCCAGTTTTTCAGGTGTGACGTCACTTAATATCCTCACGGCAAGGCCCGGACCCGGAAACGGATGGCGCTGGATGATCTCGTTTGAAATTCCGAGCGCCCGGCCGACCCGCCTCACTTCGTCCTTGAATAGAAGCCTGAAAGGCTCTATCAGTTTCAGCTTCATGACTTCCGGCAACCCGCCGACGTTATGGTGAGTCTTTATTTTCGCGGACGGCCCCTTGTGCGATTGGGATTCTATGACATCCGGATAGAGAGTTCCCTGGGCAAGAAACCGGACGTCTTTTATGTCGTGCGCGACCTTTTCGAAGACCTCTATGAAAGTATTGCCGATGATCTTTCTTTTTTTCTCCGGGTCGGTGATGCCGCGAAGTCTCTTCAGAAACGTTTCGGATGCGTCGACGTGATGGAGATTTATGTCGAAATTCTTCTTGAAATACTCCACGACATTTTTGCTTTCGTCTTTCCTCATCACGCCGTTGTCGATATGCACGGCGTGCAGCTGGCGGCCGACGGCGCGCTGGATCAAGAGAGCTGCCACGGCGGAATCAACGCCGCCGCTCATTGCGCAGATAACCTTTTCGTTACCTACCCTGGATTTGATATCCCGTACGCTCTCTTCGATGAAGTTGCCCGGCTCCCAGTCGGCGGCGCACCCGCAGACTCTGAAGACGAAATTTCCGAGTATTTCCTTACCCTTCGATGTGTGCACGACTTCGGGGTGGAACTGAACGCCGAAAATTTTCTGCCGGTCGGATTTTACCGCGGCGATCGGCGAGTTCTCGGTGTGGGCGATGGGGACAAACCCCTGGGGCAGTTTCGTGACTTTGTCGGCGTGGCTCATCCACACCTTCGATACGTCGCCGATCTCATGCAGGAGGTCTTTCGAGTCATCGACCACGAGAAGAGCCTTCCCGAACTCCTGGCGTGGTGCTCTGTCGACCTCACCCCCCAGAAGATGAGCGATAACCTGCAGGCCGTAGCAGATTCCGAGTATCGGAATCCCTGATTCGAAGATCCGCTTATCTGGGAGCGGCGCACCCGGCTGGTAAACGCTCGACGGGCCGCCGGATAATATGATCCCCCTTGGCGCGAGTTCAACGATCTTTTCATACGGGAAATCGAAGTTCTCCACGAGGCTGAGGACCTTCAGCTCGCGGACACGGCGCGCGATGAGCTGTGTGTACTGCGCGCCGAAATCGAGAATTAGTATCTTATCCATAGCTCAAATAATTTCCAAATCTCAATTCCCAAGTTCCCAAAATGAACAGGGTGTCGGTTTGAGATTTTGTCTCTGGAGCTTATTTGGAACCTGGCGCTTGTAACTTGGAGCTTTCTCAAAATTTACTTCACAAAAGTCTTCAGGAAACTCACGTATTCATCAAGCTCGGCGCGGGTCCGCTTTTCGGTCACCGCAACGAGCAGACCTTTCTCGGAAGGAAGCAGCGCCTCAACATCGAC
>JAJYOS010000378.1 GCA_021796055.1 Bacteroidota bacterium | reverse complement strand
TCTGTATATTCCTGACTCGACAAGTTCATCCGATTCCTCCGTCCCAGTGGCCCCCTTCAAGCCCAACAGTCTAAAACCCGAAATCGCCAGATATACAGAAACGAGGAGCGAGACCCAAGAAAGGACCTGCGGAGGAGACAAAGGATCGTTAAACCAGGCATGAAGATTTGCCACGATAAGAAGCAGTATAAACTCCAATAAAAAAAATCTGTAGTAGCCGTAGGAGTGACGCTCCCGGAGCCCGTTTCTGGACAGGTATGTAATCAACGCGGAGCAGGCGATAAATATAGGTAGCTCTATGGTTCCTCCTCGTGAGACGTAACTCACAATGTTAAGAGAATTGCACATAAAAAAGTAGCCTGCGGATCAATATCCTGCAGGCTACCTGATTGACAGCCCTAGTGCTCGGGCGGGAACGCCGGAGTGTATGGAGGTATCGGCGGAATCTTCTTGGGATTCTTCTTTATCTCGTTCATGAGATAATTGACCGCTTCCTCTATCTGCGGATCCCTCCCTTCCATGACGAGCTTGGGTGTCTCGTCGACTTTTATGTCCGGCTCGACGCCGTAGTTTTCCACAATCCACTCACTCTTCATGCCGTAGAGAGAGAATTGCGGGACGGTGACATATCCGCCGTCAACGAGAGGCCTGTATCCGACAATACCTCTGACACCGCCCCAGGTTCTCGTCCCGATGAGTGGACCGAGACCATATTTCCGGAAGTAATACGGGAAGATGTCTCCGTCGGACGCTGAGTAATGGTTGATCAGGCAGGCCAGATAACCGTTGAAGACCGGTTGTGGTATAGTGGTAGGCGCGCCGTGTCTCGACATCGACATCCCGACAAGGATTCTCCGCAGTCTCTCGAGAAGAAGCTGGTCCACGAAGCCTCCCCCGTTGTACCGCTCGTCGATAATCAATCCTGCCTTAGTGATCTGAGGATAGTACTGCTGAACGAATGCGTTGAGTCCGGCAGCTTCCATGTCCGGGAGATAAACATAGCCGATCTTTCCGCCCGACAGGCTGTCCACAAGCTCACGGTTCCGAACGATCCAATCGTTGTATCGCAAATTGTATTCGTCCGCGATCGGGTTGACTTCTATCGTCCAGGCGCCCTTAAGGTCGGGTTTAGAATTGACGAGAAGCGAAACGGTCGTGCCGACGGTGTTTTCCATTACGCTGTCTATGCTCATAGGAAATTTCACCGGCAGATTGTTGATGGCGAGAATATAGTCCCCCTGTTTAACATTGATGCCCGGCAAGGTAAGAGGCGATATGCGGCTCGGGTTGGTGTTCAGGCCGATCATTATCCTGCTAACCTTGTAATATCCCGTCGCCTTGTCGAGTGAATAGTTGGCACCCAGCAGCCCGGTGACCGTCTTGTGAATTTCAGGGTAATAACCGCCGCCCACGTACGTGTGGGAATTCTGGAGTTCACCGATCATACTGCTGATGATATCAGTCAGGTCGTAACGGTTATTGACATAAGGAAGCAGGACTTCATACTTCTTCTTTTCTGCTTCCCAGTTCACGCCATTCATCTCCGGTGAATAGAAAAATTGGCGCTCGAGCCTCCATGCCTGGTTGAATATCTCTGTCCACTCCTGATGGAAATGGACGAACATCTGCATCTTCGACAGATTAAGTTCGCCCTCGCCGACCTTGTCTTCGGCCGCTTTCGAACTTATTATGCCGAACGTTTTACCGCTCTGATACATGATACTCTCCCCGTCGGCAGACAGGTCATACCCGTCCACCGGTGACAGCATCTTCGTGTCTTTGCGCTCCGCCAGGCTATAGCAATGCAGCGCGGATTCCTCACCGGATGCGTTGCCTGAAAGTCCCATAGTCGGGAAAGTCACGTAATAGATGTGGCCGTTCGCCTCGCTCAGACCGCCGATATTATTAGTTGGAATCGGGACTTCGACCGCCCTCGACCCCAACCCGGAGAAGTCTATCTTGACTTCTTTAGCTGTTTCGGGCTTCGACTCTCTCTTTTCAGCAACCGGTTTACCATCCTGATTTTTCTGTTCCGCTATCTTTACCTCATCGTTCTTTGGAGCAAACGGCGAAACATTGCCTGTCTGCAGGGTGGCCACATAAATACCGGTCGACTTTGTGTCGGTGAATTCCATATCAAAATTCCCGATGACACCATTGTAGTTGCGGTCCGAAAGGAAAATCAGGTATTTGCCCTCCCTGTCGAAAATCGGGTCGTAATCATTCGTGTAGCCGGTCGTAACTTCGTGAATCTTGCTGTCAGCAAGCGAATAGATGTAGACAGAAGTGAAAGTATTCGCATGGTGTTTGGCGTAAGTGATGTACCGGCTGTCAGGTGACCACGAATAGCCGTTGAACTGCCAGACCGAGTCTTTGTCGACCAATACGGATTTCTTCGTTGCGATATCCACATACCACAATTTAAAACTCTGATCGGCATATAGAATCTCCTTGCTGTCAGGTGACCATACCATCTGGTCCAGGTATTCTTTGTTGCCGTGAGTGATCTGGACTGCGTTTGAATTGGGTTTGTCCTCGCGGATGTAAATCTCTTCCTCGCCTGTTCTGTCGGAAATGTATGAAATGTACTTTCCGTTTGGCGACCATACCGGATCTTTGTCATCCACTCCGGATGTGTTGGTGATATCTCTTGTGTTGCCGGTCTTCTTCGGGACGGTGAATATGTCACCGCGGGCCTGGAAGACAGCCCTCTCCCCGTCCGGCGCAATTGCAAAATTGGCGATACTCTTGCTGGCATCAACCCATTTCGGCATTGCGACCGCTTCATCGTTCGGGATAGAGACATCCAGCTTTCTCAGTTTCTCACCCGGCAAATCGAGGACGTACAAGTAGCCGCCGTTCTGAAAGATGATAGCGTTTGGTCCTAACGATGCCCAGTTGCAATCGTAGTCCTTGAAAAAAGTCACCTGCCTAAAGGCTTTCGTCTTCAGATCGTAAGCCCAGATATTCTTGCGCCGGTTCGCATCCCTGTCTGAGATGAAGTAAATCGTGTTTTTGTACCACATCGGGTCCGTATCGGTTCCTTTCCAGTCGCCGATCTGCTCTTCGTCCATCGTCTCCATGTTATGGATATAAATCTTCTGGGCCATTCCGCCGTAATATCTTTTCCTTGCCCTGAAATTTCGGAAAATCCTGTTATAAGCAAATTCCTTCCCATTGGGCGAGAAGCTGAGGAGTCCTCCCTTTGGAACGGGAAACTGTGTCGGCATGCCCCCTTCGACCGAGATCGTATAGAGACTTCCGAACCATGTATTGTAGGTGTGCATCCTGGACAGAAACACTATGTTCTTCCCGTCTGGTGTCCAGCTTATGACTTCGTCATTTGGGCCCATCCTCTCGGGAATCCCCGGTATGTCCTGGCGAAATGTAAGTTGACGGGGTTGCCCGCCGTCGCTGGGCATGACATAAACATTAAAATTTCCGTCGTATTGGCCTGTGAATGCTATCCATTTCCCATCCGGGCTGAATTTTGGAAAGAGTTCGAGCCCTGGGTCTGAAGTAAGTCTTCTCGCCACACCGCCTTGCGACGATACCTCATAAATGTCCCCGGCATAGACGAAGACGACCTTGTCACCGTGTATGTCAGGGAATCGAAGAAGCCGGGCATCATTGATTGCAAATGCGTTAGAGAAGAGAAAAAGAAGAGATATCAAGAGTTTCTTCACAATGGTCCTCCGGGTTTTAATAATGATAATTCAAAAGCGGCAGTGAAAAAAGGCAACGGGGATGTCTTGCTCATCCCGTATTCCATGATACACATTCGTTGGTTCTCTGCTTGTTTGAGCTGAAGGCCGGACCCTTTAATCATTCTCCTGCTTGATCGAGCGCGGCCGAGCAATCTGCCCAGCCCAACCAAAGTTCAGTAAGTCAGGACTTTTATGGACGATACCCCTGCGTTCACATCCATAAAAATCTTCTTCCTGGCGGTCGAGAAATTGGAGCTGGTGTAGTAACCGTCGTCACCCTTCACGAATCCGGGAAACGATTTGGTTGACATCTCGGCCTGATCCTTTATCTGACACCCGGAGGAAGCGGGCAAATAAACGACAAGGGAGGATGCGCCGGTATCGAAATTCAGGTTTGTCGTGTCCGCCTTGTTGCCCAGTCTAATCTTGATCTTTGACGCACCGGCCTTTATGTCAGCCGAGGTTACCTTGAATGGGCTCAGGTCAAAATCCACTTTGCACGCGCCCATACTGGCGTCAATCGTCCAGTCGGCTGCAGGATTTAACCTCATATCCAGTGTATTCTTCACCCCCCAGCGCCAGTGATTGTTACCCTCTTCGTACTTCAGATTGACCGACATAGTGCGTCCACTCTTATCCGTCTTGAAAATATAATCCCCGATATCAGACTGTGCAGTCACTTCTATCAAATTATCAGCAGACGTCCCGTTTATTGTGAACGTGCCGCCCCCATCGTTCAATGTAAGAACTCCGTGTCGAGTATTCTTGTCGAATGCCTGCGAAAACTCCTGCGTGTGGAGGCTTCGCCTGTCACCGGAGAATAATCCTTTTACGTTTCCCCAGCCGACAGACGCAGCCGAGATGATCCAGGCCAGCACGAGCACGGATGTCACTGCGTAGAGAACCGCACGCCACTTCTGATTGGGAACGAGAACGGATATTCCCGCGAAGACCAGGAGTACCGGCCAGAGCCTGAAGATGAAGTGCCAGTCGAGTCTGAGAACATCGAAGTTCGACAGGACAAGCGCCACCCCAAGGACTATTATTAACAGTCCGGCAAACAGTCTGCTAACCCTCATGATTCTCCTCCTTCCCGTTTTCCTTCTGCAGTGAATTGAAAATCATTCCTGCCCCGATCGCTACCAGAATTAACGGCCAGGTGTCGCCGAAACTGAAGTTCGGCAGGTAGTTCTGCAACAAGAATAGGGCTCCGAGAACTATCAGAATGGTTCCCCCAACTACGCTTCCGTGACGTCGGTGAGACTTATGATCAGGGTATTGACTCTTCTCTTGCATACCAGCCCCCTCTTCTGTCTGTGTTGCGGTTTTCTGAAATTCAATTGCTTCGAAGGGAACAACGATCCATAGGATTATGTAAGCGAGGACGCCTACTCCGCTGGCTAGCGTGGCCAGCACAAAAATGACTCTGACAAGAACCGGATCGATATCAAAATACTCGCCCAACCCGCCTGCGACGCCGGCAATCACCCGGTTTTTCCTTGATCGATAAAGTCTTCGGTCCATGGTTGAACTCCTTTTGCAGAGAATTACGGTAAAGCGGCCAAAAGGTTACCCGACTGAAAAATGATTGGGGAATCGTTCCGATGTCACAAAAAAAATCCCGACCAACTTGCCGTCAGTCGGGATTCGAAGCTTTGAGCGGCTTCGGCCCACGCTGACCGGAGTCAGCATCGGCCTGAGAAGATCAGATCTTCTTTACCTTGGCCGCCTGCAAACCTTTGGGGCCTTGCTCGACTTCAAACTGGACCTTGTCGCCTTCTTTCAAAGTCTTGTAGCCTTCGCCAATTATGGCTTTGAAATGTACGAACACATCGTCTCCCCCTTCGCGGGAGATGAAGCCGTATCCCTTGGTTGCGTTGAACCATTTCACGGTTCCTTGCTCCATTGCTGGATCCTTTCAATAATGTTTCTAAATGCGTACCCGAGCCGTCGCGCCAGATGTTCTTGGCTTATACAGTATTGTCCCGACACGAATCGGGATCCCGACTTGAAGCCGGGACCGGTGAAGTAGACAGAAATCTCAGGACTTCACCTCTGCATACGATGCTACGCCTCGTGTAGAATCCTAAACAACGGAGCCAGCACACGGGGGCTTACATCTCGTAGAATCCGGCAGGCACTCCGGATTCTTCCGACTGCAGCTACAACCTATAAAAGCATGATCCCACTTGCCTTTGTTTCCCGGGATCACCACTGCCACTCATTCATCTGCATTCATAAGCGGCATGGCGCCTTGAGCGCCATTTGGCGCAAACAACGGTGTACTGTTATTTGCGCGTATATGATAGTGCTTGACAAATTCAAAAGCAACTAAAGAATTAAGAAAAATCGAGAATGCCCATACCCTGTGTGTCAAAACAAGGCCACATTTAAGGGTTTCCGAACCTACGGAAGGAAAAGACGAATCAGATGAGACCACGGCCGTCAGTTTACAAACCTGTCGACAAGCCGATTCTGCAGTTCATCAAGGGTGAAAGGTTTCCGGAGTATTCCCACCCCCCCGTTGTTCAATATGTCCTGAACTCTCCCTTCTGCACTGTATCCCGTTGCCACCAGAACCGGGAGTTCGGGGCGCAATTTATGAATCTGAGAATAGGTCTCGCTCCCATCCATACCCGGCATGATCATATCGAGAACTACTACATCTATCTTCGAACTCTTTTTCACGAGTTCAATCGCGGTCTCACCGTTCTCTGCGGTCAAGACATCGAAGCCGAAGAGCGTAAGCGAATCTTTCAGCAAATCACGAATCTCAACTTCGTCGTCGACGACGAGACAGACCTTATCCTTAACTTTTTTCGGATTCTCGGATTCTCCGCTTGCCGTTCCGGACGAGGCAGGTCTTGATGTGACAGGTAGATAAAC
>JAJYOS010000377.1 GCA_021796055.1 Bacteroidota bacterium | reverse complement strand
CTGAGTTTAATGAATACGAGTTGTTATTCTCAGAATTTACTTCGCCTTGGGCTTTTTTCTTATCTACCAATTTCAACGGAATCTGGGACAGCATCTTGCAGTTGGGAATGGTCTACACGATTTTCCGAGATCCAGACAAAAAGGCTTTGTTTTTTTGCCCCTGTGCGATAAATTATGGAGCCTTTTTAGCAAGCATTCCTCGGTAGCTCAATTGGCAGAGCAATCGGCTGTTAACCGATGGGTTGCAGGTTCGAGTCCTGCCCGAGGAGCCATAGCCTTCAGATGTGCGACCCTTCCAGTAAACACTTTAAGAACCTCCCAAGTCTTTTTGACAGTGCCATCTCCACGAATCCTTATTTCAAGTTCACCGGCATCAGTACCCCACGTAAAGTATGACGTTATGCCAGAAAATGATAGCTGGTTGATTCTACGTGCGGATGCGGAGAATCGGATAAAACAATTGAAGGAGGATTTTGGAGCGGAGAGTTTCAACATGCAAGAATTTTTTGCTACCGAGGCGGCTCTGAACTTTGTGATATTAGCGTACAACCTAATGAGTTTATTCAGGCAGGTAGTACTATCAACGGCAAAGCAGCAGCAGATGAAGACTTTACGTTACAGGATCTTCGCATCATCCGGATACATCGTTCATCGAGGCAATCTTCGCATCTTGAAATTATCGATAGCGATGAAGAGAAGAAAGTGGTTCCTTGGACTCTTTAGCAAAGTCAGCAGCTTCACCTTCCCGATTGCTGCTCAAACTTAACTCCTAATGACAATTCTGGGATCAATGATCTCGAAAGTCCCGGTAACATGAAAAGACGATCCCCGAAAAGCCTGTACTGCATGCTCACCTGAAACGGTGAAGCGTACCCACAATCAAGGACATCCTGCGCGCGACAAGAGTTAGCTACTCTTTCATCCTTTCGGGCGATTACCATTCATACGGATCATCGGTATTTTTATTCAAAGGAAAAGGACAAGTCGGGTGGATCAAATCGGTCTTCTGTGAAATCGAGCCCCCACCGATTGAGAGCTATTCGTCTAAAGAGAGGTGACACATGTTGGAGTACGCGATAAAACGAGCGTCGGAAGAAAAAGACCGCGAGGATGCCTGGAAGGACGAACGGAAAACCGTCGAAGACGTTGCGAAGTCGTTGCATTTCGACTGAAACACGCCCCCCGGCTCATGCGCGAATGTAAGCATTGAAGGGAAATGACCTTGAAATATCTGGTTGTATCGAGTGCCAAAGACTGCTTCATTGAATTGATCCAACGCGATTCCGATCCGGCAGTGTGGATCGTCAGGCGCTGGAAGAAATTCCTGTGGTTCAAGAAGAGAATTTCATCGCATTGGTTCAGTGATGAGCGGCAGGCTTTGGCGTTTGCAAATGAAATCAAGCTCAGACATCATGTCGTTTGAGACTTTTTAAATTAAGAGAGTTGGTTCAATATGCAGGAAACAGATCATCATTCGAAAAACCAGAGAGGAAGTTCCCCTCCGTTTCAGGAGATAGAGAAATGGATTGACGATGGGGCAAACGGATCTCACTGGGTGAAGGTGGCTGGGTCCGTTTTGCGAAAAGAGGATCACCGGCTGATTGAACGGCCAGCCGTGGAATCAGCCGCCATGTTTAAGTCGGACGATGAAGGCCGGTGGGCTGATGACGGAGGCAAGAGTATACCCGTGCCCTTGGATGATGCAGGCGGCATGCTCCAATAATAAACCTCCGGACTAAGATCAACCGGAAGGAAGGGATTCAGTGGGGAAGAGTTTTTCGGGCTATGATGAATCATAACTAACTATTGTTTACATTGTACCATTAAAAGAAACATCTTCTCCCCCCTCCTAAGAAGAAGAACGGGCGACGGTGTTCAGAAGCCGGGATTTGGTCTTCTTTATAGGATCTCCAGGAAAATAGAACGTTCCCTCCAGCTCATTTTGACGGAGCTCATCTTCCCAGCATTTTTTTCAGTAATAAGAAAGATTTATATGAAATCAGCTTCTTTTCTGCTGAGCAGTGATGTAACAACTCTGCTCCAGGCACAGGGAATAACAGTGCCAACGCCGGTGCAGGAAGAAATCATACCGGCTGCCACTAACGGTCAGGATGTGCTTGCACAGTCTGAAACAGGATCGGGCAAAACGCTAAGTTTTGCGATACCGATCATCGAGAAACTGGAGAGGAACGACGGCCTTCGGGCACTTGTCCTTGTGCCGACGCGCGAGCTTTCCACCCAGATCGCAGGGGAATTTGTCAAGTATTCGGCGGGAAAACATCTCGGTATCGTCCCGGTATACGGCGGAATGCCGATCAGCGCGCAAGCGTTCCGTCTACGCAACGCGAACATAATCGTCGCGACCCCGGGGAGGCTTATCGACCTCCTGAACAGGCGCGCCGTGAACCTGTCTTCCGTAAAGTACTTTGTCTGCGATGAGGCGGACAGAATGCTGGACATGGGATTCATACATGACGTCGAGAGGATCGCCAGTCAGCTGCCGCCCGAGCACCAGACAATGTTGTTCAGTGCAACCGTGTCGAAGGAGATAGAAAAACTCGCGGCCAATTATCTGCGCAACCCAAAGAATGTGCGTCTGGCGTCCACGGTAAAGCCGGTATACCTGAAGCAGACATACTGCAATGTTAAACCGGACCGGAAATTGGATACGCTTACAGACTTACTAAATGAAGATCGCCAACTCGCGATCGTCTTCTGCAACAAAAAGTATGTGACCGCCAAACTCGCGAAGTCACTAAGTGCTGCAGGCATTCATGCCCGGTACCTGAACGGCAACATGTCGCAGCAGCAGCGCGAAAGAGTCACCAGCGATTTCCGTCAGAATAAATTCAGCGTCCTGGTCGCCACCGACGTGGCAGCGCGCGGGCTCGACATAGACGACGTTTCGCATGTCTATAATTACGAGATCCCGAAGGACGTGGACTCCTACACGCACCGCATCGGACGAACTGCCCGTGCGGGAAAGAAAGGGGAGGCGATCTCGCTCATAGCGACTGAAGGCGAGGAAAAATCCTTCCGGCAGATTCTCTCCAAGTACCGCGGCGAGATTTCGTTGAGAGGTACGAGCGAAACAATGACCCGCCGGTTGCCAAATGAACCTTCCAGAGGCAAGGTCATCCGCGCCAAGAGCAGCGCCCCGAAACACGACGAGGAGAAAGGGCGGATTAGCTGGAGGAAGAGATGGCAAGAACTGCTGGCCCGCTAAGCCAGGAGCAGCTATACAGATGTTTTCCGACAATGTGTGACAATGTTTGCGCTGGCCGGTCACGTCTCCCGCGAATTGCAGGAGATCATTGCGGAATGGCCCCGACGAGAGACTCATGAAATTCTGTCGCTCCAAAATCTGCCTCGATTGAGTCATCTGTCGCGGCGAAAAGCAAAAAGTGATTTTGTTGCTTTCTCGACAGCCTGCTGGTGAGATTCATCAGCAGGCAAATGATATATTGTTGAACAAGGAGGCGGATGAAAGAAAAAATGGAAGACGGGTTGACCGTTTCAATTGTATCAACCGTTTACAAGACGCTGCACTCGCGTGATTCCGCGGAGAGGCTGGTCAGGGCGATAGTAGATTTATGGAGGGAGAGAGCCGGTGGACGTCAGAAGCCGGCTGCCCTGATTCTCGATTTCAACGGTATCTCCCTTTTATCCGAATCTGTCGCCGACGTTCTCGTTCAGTTGCGTTTTGATTTTCCGAGTAGCAAATGTTCACGCGTGGAATTTCGGAATGTTTCTGCTCCAGTCAGAAAAGCTCTTGTATCGGCCGGACAATCCCGGAAGCAACTTCGTAAGAAAGTCAACGCCAATCGAAAAAAGAAAAGTGGTTTTACGATAAAGATTTGAACCCGTAGCGGAGAACGGCATCGAACAATCACATCGGGACTTATCGGTTATGCCGGGGGAGAGAGCGCTGGCTAACACTGCCAGAGATGCTCCTTGGGCCCCAATACCGGAAGTCATCAACCGCCACTCTTATGGACTAATCCCTTTGACCGATTTTATGAAAATGCCGGCCGCCCTAACTTGATACGAGATGGAAGGGAAGGCAAGCAGTAAACCGCAAGTGAGCATGTGAACCACGTTCCATCACCATCATCGTTGCTTCATCCCGCCGAGATCCCCCCACACTAATTCCGCAAATGAAAAGCAGGAGCCGATATCAAACACAAACTTCGAATAGGGATAATCGACCTCGTGACCAAGGGACCCACAAGGGCGCTCTGGGCGCGTGTCATGAACGCAAATTTCGCAAGCATCATGCCGCAGGTGCTCGGCGTGTGGTGCGAAGAGCTGGGACATCAGGTAACATCGGTATGTTACACCGGTTTCGAGAACCTCGTGGACGAACTCCCACAGGATGTCGACATAGTTTTCATCGGCGCGTTCAGCGAGGCGGGGCAGACCGCATACGCACTGAGCAATCTCTTCCGCTCCCGCGGTGCGATCACCGTGCTCGGCGGCCCACACGCCCGCTGTTATCCTCACGACGCGCAGAAGTATTTTGATTACGTAGTCGGCCTTACCGACAAGCAAGTCGTCGAGGATGTCCTTGCCGACTTTTCGCGTCACAGGCCCCTCGGCTTGTACCTCACAGCCAAACAGCAGCCTGCGTCCATACCGGGAGTACGGCAACGATGGAAGTTCATTGAGTCGACGCTCAGGAAGGCTCCGCTGATAAAACTGGTTCCGATGATCGGGAGTCTCGGCTGCCCGTACACGTGCAGCTTCTGCATCGACTCTGTTATTCCTTATCAACCGCTCGACTTCAATTTGTTGAAGGAAGACCTGTCATTCCTCCTGGAGAAGTTCAGGCGCCCGATCGTCGGATGGCACGATCCGAACTTCGGAATAAGATTCGATGATTACATGAATGCCATCGAAGCTGCTGTACCACCAAACAGCATTGACTTTATCGCGGAGAGCAGTCTCTCCCTGTTATCAGAACCGCATCTGAAGAGGCTCAAGAATAACGGTTTCAAAGCGATCCTACCGGGGGTGGAGTCGTGGTATGAGCTCGGCGGCAAATCCAAAACAAACGGCGTTTCCGGTCTGAATAAGGTCAGGCAGGTATCCGATCATGTCAACATGATACTCCGCTACATCCCGTACATGCAGACCAATTTCGTCCTCGGACTTGACAGCGACGAGGGGTCCGAACCGTTCGAGCTTACGAAGCGATTCCTTGACATGACGCCGGGCACTTTTCCCGGGTACTCGCTCCTTTCCGCGTTCGGGCAGGCGGCGCCCATCAACCTTGAATATCAGCGCGCCAATCATGTGCTCCCTTTCCCGTTCCATTTCCTGGACAACAATCATGCTATGAACGTGAAACCGAAGAACTATTCATGGCCGGAGTTTTATCAGAACGTCATCGACCTCACGAAGTATACTTTCACATGGAGCGCCATCCTCAATAGATTCAAGTCGACTGGCGCTGTAAAACCGAGGCTGATGAACGTGCTGCGGGCTGTGTCCTCCGAAGGGTTTGGGAGGATAAAGTACTTCACCGAAGTAATGCGGCTTCTGAGGTCCGACGTTCAATTCAGGCGCTATTTTGACCAGCAAACGACCGATCTCCCCCAGTTCTACAAGAACATAATAAAGAAAGATTTGGGGCCGCTTTGGGACTGGCTTCCTCCCGGTGCGATGTACCACGACCCTAACGCTTACTTGAAAGCCGAGGAAGAACGGATCGGCGTGGTGAAGGCTGGACGCCCAAGTGTAGTACCGCAGCCACCCGGGGAAGAAAAGCTTCGAACAGCTGTGTGAGATAACCTTCGATCTCAGGTGTGGCGGCTTTCGGGCCGGCGGAAAGTCGGGTGTTGCATCGTGGGGCTATCGCCGGATTGCACGAGTCCTTCGGGTTGGGTAACTTTCATTCAATACCTTGTTTCAGGACGTGTCCGAATATCACGAGGACAGCGTGTGAGACAGGCAACCCGAACCGGAGAACAGTTGGCTGAGAAGATTAAGCTCCTGATCATCGAAGACAATCCGTTGCTCCGTGAGGGCATTTCGGCGATACTCAGGAGAACCTCGGATATCCGGGTAGTCTCCGGACAAGGCAGCCGGAAGAAACCGCTCCAGAAAGTGCGCGATCTAAAACCGAACGTTCTCCTTCTTGATCTCGGATTGAGGGGTCAAAACAGCTTGGAGATAGTCCGGGCGGTCAGGTCGGACCATCCTCACCTGAAAGTCATAATCATGGACCTTGCTCCGACCGAGACGGACATCTTGCTCTTCGTGCGCGCCGGAGTGTCCGGCTTCGTGCTTAAAGGCGCGACGACTGAAGATTTTCTGAGGACCATACGCGCCGTCTCGCGCGGAAAGAAAGTCCTTCCGCAGCTGATGACTGAATCGCTCTTCTCACAAATCGTGGAGCAGGCTGTTAACGGGAAATTTACTTCGAGAGTCAAAGAATCTGTCCGGATGACAAGGCGCGAGCGCCAGGTAATCTCGCTGATAGCAGAGGGGCTCTCGAACAAGGAGATCGCCGATAACCTGCATCTCTCCACTTACACCGTAAAAAGCCACGTCCACAATATCCTAGAGAAACTCCTTCTTCGCTCCCGCGTCCA
>JAJYOS010000376.1 GCA_021796055.1 Bacteroidota bacterium | reverse complement strand
TGTTTCAGGAACGCACCTGCAGTGAACAACCCAATGGTGTTGCCGTAGAGAGAAAAATATGCGTCGTAATTTGTTGACCTTATGGGGTCCAGTTTAAAACCGTTCCATTTCAACGTACCGGCAGACTGCGCCACGATGATTATTGGTGCCAAAGCAGAATAAGACGGGTACGATATCGTGTTTGTATAAGCAAGCCGGATATCAAACCAATCCAGCGGCTTAAAGCGTAGAAGCACATCAGGCAGCCAGTACGGATGGTATGCTGTAACCGTGTCCAGCTGATTATCATAAGCAGCATATGATGTGGGTCCCATTAATCCCTGGGCGGCTATGTAGACTGTCTTGAGTTGTTGGTATCGAACACCCGAAATTATGGTAAGCGAAGGCCCAACATTGACAGTTGCCATCCCATAGGCAGCACTTATGTCTTCCTTTCCCGAATAGTCATTTGCTGTTGACCCGCCAATGTCATAATTAAAAGTAATGTTTCTGGGAAGTTGATGGGCTATCATATAATCCACCATGGATTGTAAATGAGAATAATTCAGGGGGTAAATCATCGAGTAGGCTCCACCAAGGAACGTCCCGTAGCTAAAATTCGGATCCAGAAAAGGCGTCATCAGGACATTCAGATTGTCTCCAGGCTTCGTCTTGAACCATGGGAAGACAGGTGTCAACTGGCCTATGATTGCTCCCCCGCTTGCATAACCAAAAGGCTCTCCATCAATAACATTTAAATCATACGACCTTGTCTGATGCTGAAACTTTCCGCCGAACTTTATAATAGAGGCAATCATATCCGAGAAATTTACGTGCACATCGAAATCTACAGCCGCCGCTAAATCTCGCTCGCGTGTGAAACTGTAGTTTGTTGATACAGTATGTAAGAGAGTGTTAGATATATCGTTGTTGGCTGCCTTCACAACGTTCTGTGGATTCAGGTTAGCCGCGAAACCAAACTGTCCAAGCCCCGCAGAAGAGTTTATGAAGCTGACCGACCAGTCATTAGGATCTTTCGTCTCGGAGTATGAATGAGAAAGAGTCACCTTCATATGAAAAATCGATGCTTGCTGCTCATAGACAAGCATGTTTGTAATGGCATTCAACGTGCTCTTTGTATATTTAGACACAAAGCTCTGGGTGTTTGTACCACTATTTACATTATAAAACTGCTCACGGTCTTCTGATTGCGTAACGCTGCTGCTGAGGAAATTGGAAAGATAGATCTTCCCTTGCGGCAATTTGTAGTCTAGTGTAACAACCGCATTTCCCCGTTGTCTGTCCCTGCCTATGTCATCTATGTTTATGCTTCTGGTGAGGTAATCAATCAGGCTGTTGCCGCTTGGGCTATAGGCAGCCCCAAGTTCATTGTCGGAGAGATTCCTCCTCTCCAAAGATGCCTGTGCAAGGACGCCCAGCCGACTGCCAAAGAATCTGTCTTCAGCGGTTCCCACGTATTTGTAGTTGTTGAACTTGTTATATGCATCCGGCAGACCGTTGTAGGCTCCCTGTGCGAGAAAATTAAGTCTTGGTACTCCGGGCTGTTCCACCTTTGCCTCTCGCAATTCGAAGTTTACCACTCCTCCGATGACGTTGGCATCCATGTCAGGTGTTACGGTCTTCGTAACCTGGATCCCCTCGAGCATATCTGATGATATCATACTTAGGTCAGCACTTCGATTATTGGGATTGGACGAAGCCATTTGCACACCGTTTATTTCAATTTCATTGTACTGGGGGGCAAGTCCTCGGATAACCACTTGGTCTGCCTCACCTCCGCTTCTGAGGAGTGAAATTCCTGGTAGTCTCCCTACAGATTCGGCGGCGTTCGCATCGGGAAGCTCCTGAATCCTCGCCGCGGAAACCACGTTCGTAATCCTGTTCGATGAGATCTGCTGGTTTATGGCTGAGTTTTGACCACTTGCCTGCGCGGTGACCACGACGGCTTGACCCTGTACACCAACTGCTTCGAGCTTGAAGTTCTGCTCGAGGTTCACATTCTCTTTGACTCGAATAGTAACCTCCAGTGGTTTGTAGCCAATGTACGTAGCACGAATAGTGTACGATCCCGGCGGTACATTCTGAACTGTGTACTTGCCGTTTATGTCCGTCGATGCTCCAAGGCTAGTTCCCACAAGAAGTACATTGGCACCCGGAAGAGCGTCACCTGTTTGGGCGTCCTTTACGTATCCCACAATATTGGAGGTAGCAGCGACCAAAACGGCAGTGTTCATGAACAATACTGCGATAAGAACCACCATGCTTAGAAAAGGAGAAACCCTTCTGAGCATCTTAGCCTTCTCTGGTGGCAATGGGGGGCACAACAAGGCGATTAGCTTGCTCTTGGAAACAGACATGTCTCTACTCCCTTTGTAGGTGTATGAAATTGATGTACACAAAAAGACAAAGATGGTATGGCGGCGTTTATCGCACCGCCACATCCAACGAAAGGACGAATCATTTACTATTACCATTGCTTTGGTTCTCTCGTTCACATAGATACAATAAATTCAATACGCGACGCCTAACGAGATATAGTGGACTGCGCCGAATACGCCGAACGGCTCATAAGCGTAATCGACCCGAAGTGTCGAACCAGCCAGCTCCTCCGAGACACCGAGACCCGCTGTAAATCCGCGCTGGTCCATCCCTGTCATGTAGCCTGCCCGGAGGGCTAGGATATTCGCGTAGTCGTATTCGGCTCCGAAGTGTACACTCTCGTTGAAATCCCTCGGGTGTGTAGACTCGACGCTGATTACTAGGGAACGGGAAAGGGACGTCTCGTTGCCGGTCACGAATGAAATTGGTTCGACAGTGAGGCCGAAGTTAACTGAAAACGGCATGAGGAACGACTGCTGCTCGTACGTGATTTGCCTCGACACGTTCTGCAGCGAGGCACCGAAGCGGATGCCGTGAAAGAGGAAGTCATAAAGGGCCCCCACGTCGAAGGCGGGCTCCAATCGTGAGTACTTAATTGTTCCGATTTGCAATGTTGGATCGGTCAGATCGGTTCCGGAAGTGCTGACCCAGGCGTCTCCAAGATTCTGATAAGCGTATTTGAAATGCACGCCGTACGAGAAATGATCGCTGACTTTCTGCGAAAATCCGACACCGATCGCAAATGCCTGCGGGCTGAAAGTTCCTGTCTCGATATATCCCGAGGAATTATTTGCGACGCGAGTGCCGTAGAAGTCGCCGTAGTTCATGATTATGCCGTCAAAATCCAGTACGCCAAAATCGCCGAGCTTGACGGCGATCGATGGGGCGAGGTAGTTTATGCTTGCAATCCCGACGGTATAGTTGACGTTCAGGTCGACCGACTTCTCGATCCAGCCGATACCGGCGGGATTCCAGAAGATAGCATTGGAGTTCGTCAGAGTTGCGACGCCGCTGCCTGCTTTTCCCATCGCCTCTGCCGAGACCGGGTTTTCAAGGAACCTGAAGCCGACCTGTGCCTGCTCTACCTGTGCGTTTGAACTCTGACTCACGAAAAACACCGATAACACGATTGCTGCCAGATAATAAGTATATTTGCTCATCTCTTTGTCTCCCATTGGATTCCTGTCATCTGCCTTACCTGACGAGCACGAATTTTACGAACTGATCCGGCAGACTCTGGCCGTTCAATCCCTTTGAGTTCGTGACCGCGAGGATGTAAATACCGCTTGCAACATACTGGTTGCCCGAAGTCCTCTGATCCCATGTGTCGTCGGCCGTACCGTAGTGCTGCCATGTTCTGACCTTGTCGCCCGTTTCGGTGTAGATCGAGAGGGTGCAGCTGACGGGCAAATTGACAAACAGGAGCTTGTCCGGTGTTCCTGCATATGCGAGGGCACCGGCTGCAACGGTCGCGGGATTCGGTACCACTCTTACCTGGCCGGAAACGCTCAGGCCCGGTTTGTAAGAGGATGCCGCTACTGTCGTACGCGTGGCATAGCGCGAACTTTCCATTTTAGTGCCGGGGTCGATGCCGTTGTTTTGTGATCCGTTGTCGACAGCTGTGACCGCGTAATAGTAGTTGACTCCCCTGACGACGTTCGTATCTATATAAGTTGTCACGTTTCTATCTGTGGTTTGATAGACCAGCTGCCATTGCGCGCCACTCTTGTTGTCCAACGGGTCGTCGACGTAATAAGCGCCCGTCTTGCGGTAGACGCGCCAAGCATACCAGTCATCAACGCCGGTCACGGCATTGTTGAAGTATGAGGGGTCGGGATACGACCAGTTGACGGTGATCCTGTCTGGACCGCTCGTGACGTTGACGTCCGGCGGAGCAGGTGCCGCAGGTACCGGCCTGCCGTGGCTGATTTGATCCCATGCCCAGTAAGCGCGATCCAATGAATTTGCGAGGGAGTCCTTCCCACCTGCGAGAATGATGCTGTCCTTGGCTGCATCAGTGATTTTTCCGCTGAACCATGCTTTCCCCACGCTGTCGGCTACTTCGTAGGGAACCGTGCCCGCACCTATGGCGTAAACGAAAGTCACGGAATCATAGCGTCCGGCGGCGGAGTTCTTGGTCATGCTGTAGGGTCCGGCCGTAACGAAACGCATCGGACCTTTTTGGATGCCGATTCCCATCGTTATCGGATCCGGCGGGAATTTATCGTTGCTTTCAGTGCCGACATAGACGTTCCTGAAATCCTGTCCGGTCTGCCAGAGGTTATTGGCGATCGAAGCGTGCATCATAGAGTAGGGTTGATTGGGGTCGTCCGAGTTATTCTGGACAGACACCGGCGCGTACAAGAGCGCATAACCAGGCACCTGCGGAGAATAAAGGTGGCCCGTCGTCCTGTCCGGGTTTCCGCTGGCGTCCTGTGACCCGTTTGGAAAAGTTGGGGTGCCTACGAGTGTCGAGTTGTAATAACACCAATAGTAAGCTGCCAGCAGGTCTTTTCTCGCATCGTCGGTTACGTACTTGTTAGGTATCTGGTACCAGTCGTCGAGGACATTTTCGCTCTCCACGGGGTAGCCGCCGTAGACTTCCTCGTACCCGCCCATAGTAGGTCCGAAACTGATCGAGAACGGCCACCACATGGATATTGTCTGATCGGGTAATCGTGTCGTAACGTGAGTCTTCGGCAAAGCGACTTCCCCGGTGAATTTCAAGGTGACTTTCCAGATAGCGACATTGGAAAGATCAGGATTACTGAAGGCATAAACAGTTACATGAGCACGCATTCCGTAAGCCGGTATGAGGTCATCGAACTCGGCAACTTCGTCCGCGGGCAGTTTGGGGTCCACCTGCCATTGGTAAGGCGGATTGAGTTGGACACCGTCGACCGTAACGTTCGGCGGACGATAGCGCCTGCGCTCCCACGTCCAATCGGTGGCCGGCTGACTTATCGGCTGTGACGGTTCCGCAAACTTCGGGTGCCTCACGCCCAACGTGTCCACGATCCCGGAATCCGACAGCATGATCGGGCTGAAGATTTGATAAAGCATGTTCGAGAGGTACTGGTCTGCCGGCCAGTAAAAGTCAAAATCGGGTCCGAACGTAGCGAAATTCCAGCTGTATTCGTTTACCATTCCGCCGTCGCCCCTGGTCTTGCTCAAGGTCCAGTTTATCGAGTTCACGTCGATAATCAGAGGTGGTGCTGACGGATTCTCCTGACTCATTGCGGTGGCCTGGTAAAGCGCCACGACTGCAATGATGGTAAGGATCCGCGATCCTATTTTACAATTCCACATCTTTTTTTGCTCCTTTTTCTCGATTGAATCATTTCCGAAGGAGTTCTTCGGACGAGTCTGCCGAAAGCCGGTTTAAGTTCGGCCAATAAAATATTATTTGAGATAAAGCATTTTCTGTGTAAAGAATTTTCCGTTCACCGAAAGTACGCTGACATAGACGCCGCTCGCGTTTCCTCCATAGGTGGATCCGCCTTTGGCGGAGAAGGTCACAGAGTGATTTCCCGCGCCTTGACGGCCATCAACGAGCGTAGCAACCTCTTGTCCCAGGACGTCATAGACCCTGAGCGTCACCCTGCTGACGGCTGAAAGCCGATAGCTGATCGTTGTCGAAGGGTTGAACGGGTTGGGATAATTCTGCAGCAGCGAACTGTAAGTCGGAACCGCGTGGTTGCCCGGGTATGCTACAGCCTCTTCCGGATTGAGAATGCCCCACGTCGTCTCGAGCAGCGGCTGCGAGCTTCCGAGGTCATCCTGACTGATCTCCCAGATGATCACACCTCCGAGGCCCTTGCTCTTCAAGTAATCGCATTTATACCTGATCGAAACGGTATCGTCGAAAGGAATCACGTGAGTGTTCGATGCATCCGTAAGGTACGGGGTCTTCGAAACATCGTCCCAATGGTACGTCCAGCCTGCCTTTTCCGAATCTATCGCTGCTCTGAACGGGATGGACGGCGCCGAGCCTGTTCGCGGTTGATATAACCCTTTTGACTGGAAGTCATATCCATAGAACGCAAGCCCCATGAAAAGCTTTGAGGGCGGGACAGAAGTGGACTGAAGGAATTGAGAAATGGAGGTGCTGACTGAGCCCTCGGCGTCGCCGGGGTAAAGCGGTGAGATGGGGCCGGAGTTGTTAGTCCACGAGCCATGATAGTCGTAAGTCATCACGCCGACCCAGTCGAGGAAAAAG
>JAJYOS010000375.1 GCA_021796055.1 Bacteroidota bacterium | reverse complement strand
TGTCTTCGTCCGGAGGCAAAGAGGTCATTCGAGAATTTTCCTCGGGTTTATAGTTGTTCGCATTTAAGCCTAAGGCACGGGTTCAAAAAGAGCAACTGAACAAATGTACTGTTATGCACCCAGGGGCATGGTTATCTCTATTGAGGTACCGGTACCTGGTGAAGAGCTGAGTTTGAATTCACCGCCAAGTTTCGCGGCACGTTCGCGCATGTTTACAAGCCCGTGCCCGCCGTGACCCTCAGTTGTCGAGAATCCTGTCCCGTCGTCGGACACCAGGAACCTCAACTCCCTGGAAGTTGCCTTTATTCCCACGCGCACATGGCTGCAACCGGAATGCTTGACTGAATTATTCAGGGCCTCCTTGGCTATGAGAAGAAGCGTTCTCATGACCCCGGGGTCCAATCGAAGAATCTCCATTTCTCTGTCGATGTCGACATCGAGGCTTATCCCCCTCGCCTCGCAAATTTCATACGCAAACGACCTGAAGCGCGATATTAGGTCCCCTATCGTAACGTTCTTCGGATCGATGGACCAAATAACGTCGCTCATGGAGTCGACGAGGTCGCGCGCGTTGTTCCCGATTTTGCTGACGATACCGCGCGTCGAGAACACTCCTTCGGGGGCGATCTCTGCGGTATCACCGGATTCTCCTACCGGAGAACTCGTAATGGAAGTCTGTCGCAGCGCAACGTCCGCAAGTATCGCAATCCTCGTAAGACCGGATCCGATATCATCGTGAAGATCCGTTGCGATCCTCGCCCGGACTCTCTCTATCTCGAGCAGCCTCCGGACCTTAAACCTGATTGAAAAGTAAATGATGGCGACGAGGGCTATCGCTGAAAAAAGTACGAACCACCATCGCCGCCAAAAAGGGGGGACTATCGCAAAAGGGAGCGTCGCAATATTCCGACTTTCGACCCCCGCCGTGTTGACAGCCTTCACATCAAATCCATATCTCCCCGGTCGGAGCGCGGCATAGGTAACCGGCAACCGACGGGTGAGCAGCCTCCATTCAGGGTCAATCCCTCGCAGCCTGTAACGATATTGCAGCCTCCCCTCATCCCTGAGACTGATTCCGGCAAAATCGAAAGTAAGCGTGTTCTCCGAATACTTAAGAGTGATTCCGGAATCGCCTTCCTCAACTGAGGAATGGAGTGGAACTTTCTTCCCGTTGACCAGCAATCCCGTTATATACACCAGGGGCGGCACGCTCGCCCTGAGGGGATGAGACAGATCCGACAGGAAAATCCCGGAGGAATTGCAGGCCCAAAGGAAATCAGTTTGCCCGCGAGCCGTTGGCTGCCGGGTGATTCCGCATGCATAAACTGGAGTCGCGTCGCCGTATCTCCTCCAGTGCTTTGATCTCCAATCTCCCTTCTCCAATTCCTGCAACCCCAGTTGTGTTCCGAAAAGAATTCCATACTTCGCGTCGTATGAAGTCGCCCATACGCCGTTGCTAAGCAATCCTTCCTTCACGGAGAGCGGGATGAACCTGTGACCCGATTTTACCGCGACTCCTCCATAGCGAGTACCGATCCACAGCTTTCCCGAGTCATCCTCGGCGACCGACCTCACTGAATTATCCGGCAAACCATCCTTAGTTGTATATAGCGTCATTTTGCCCGTACGATTGTCTCTCCTGAGCCTGGCGAGACCGCCAATGTAACCGCCAAACCAAATATCCCCTTTTGAATCCCGGAAGATCGCCCTGATGGAATTGTCAGGCAGCCCGTCTTTTGTGGTATAGATCTTCCCACTCCGCGGACCAGACTTCGTGTCGAATTCAAATACGCCCGCCAAGTCCCTGCTGTACCATGCCAGCCCAGAATTATCTATATAAAGACAAAGGATACTCTTTCCGGGAAGTATACCATTCATCGAGAATGAACTAATCTTTCTGAGGACGAACGAGCCCTCATCCTTCATGGCTATCACGAAATGGTACACGAAACCGTCAAGTGAGGCGAGCCACAACTGATCACCCGACACCACTTGAACAGAGACACATCTCGAATTGACACCCAGGCCGGCATTAGAATGCAAGCGACTCATTAGAGCACCGAAATTTCCGTTCCAGATTTCGAGGAGACCCTTGTCCGTGGCCACCCAGAGGTGGCCTTCCCTGTCAGAGGCGGCTTGTGTATTATCAACTGAGAAGTGGGTATCCTCAGCGGGAAATTCGTACGAGTAATTGTCGGCCAGTTTTGCCAGCCCCCTCGCGGCAGTACCTATCCAGAGGTCGCCTTCACGGTCCCACAACCCCGCTGTCACATCATTCTCAGGCAAGCCGTTTTCTTTTGATATGAACGCGGAAGGATCCCACCGCGCCGATTTGCGGTCGAATACGAATACACCTTCGGGGGTTCCAATCCATAAATTTCCCTCCTGATCGTGAAGCATGAACTTGGGATAGGATTTGGCAACTCCACGGTATACACTGTTGCGGCTGATATCCATCAGGGCACCGTCCGAAAAGAGCGCCCAAATCTCATGTCTGGAATCGACGCACACCCTCGATATGACGGCATGCGAGCCAAGCTTGCCCGTGAGGTCAATTGTCTCGCGGTCGGATAACCTGAAGATCTCCAATCGTCCCTGCGCGTCGAGTATAAGGAGACTATCTCCATCGCACAGGACTTGGCTGTAAGTACCGTGGATAAATCGGCCCGGGATCGGCGAGACGACCCCTTGGTCCACAATGTAAACCCCGTCATCCGAAGCACAATACAGCGTCCCGGATTTGTCCTGAGTAATCGAGTTTACCCTGTTGGACCAGTCCGTCCCACCCATCCTAATACTCGTGAATGCCCCGGAATGGAACCGACTTACTCCACCTCCATTTGTGCCTATCCAGATTACCCCCTTCTCATTTCTATCTTCTACAATGCAATTCACCAGACTCGAGCCAAGGCCGTCGGCCACGGTGTAGTTCGTAAATGTCTCCCCGTCGTAGACACTCAGCCCGTCGCCTGTTCCTACCCATAGGTAGCCGTACGAATCCTGACAGAGTGATGTAATAGCGTTGGAAAGAAGGCCCTCGCGGACAGTATACGATTTGAAATCATATACCTGTGCTGGGGAGATCATAGGGGAGAGCAATAGTAGAAATGGAAGGGACAACAACGCCGTGTATATTCTTAGGACTATCTTGGCCCCTCCCAATGGCAATTTGGTGCACATGCTCTGATCTACTCGGGTTCTCCTCTCAGGAGAAAATAGCCAAAGGCCGACGCAAGAACAAAAGTGAATGTGAGACGATAGTCACATAGAGGCCGGCGGACTTACTCCCCGGGCGAGGAACCGGCTTCCTTGAGGAAACCACCGAAATGAATACCGGCACCGACAAGCGTCTGAGATTGCCCGTGCCGGTATTTGTCCCGAAATAGAAACGACTATTTCACTCGCGCCAGGACACGATGTTGTAACTTCCGGTCGACGGGGACATAGGAGGAGATGTCTTTGTCCTCGCAAAACGCGCATCGTAAGAGTAGTTCTTGGTGTATCCCGCCGTGCCGACCAGGCCGACTGCACCGCGGGTCTTTTGCGCCATTGAGCCAAACAACGTCAAGGTCCCTCTTGATGAGGTTTTGTACATACTATTGAAGAATTTGCCCTGGCGGGCAAAAAGAGAGGCGTCGATTTCCAGGTCTGCCGTCGTTTGCTTTGCAACCGCAATGCTGTTATCCGCGACGAGACCCAATAAGTTAGTGGCATCATCAAGGCTCGTGGGCTTGTTAGTGTACACCGTGTTGCCGTCTATGATAATGTTTCCGGAATTGTGGTTGCCGGTTCCGTTTCCATATGTCATATCGACGTCGGTGGAGACACCTTCCACCTTGCCGTAGGAACTGGAGCTTACTCGCGCCGTGGTCCCGCTGCCCTGTATGGCTACCAATGAAACTCGCCCGTTAACCGAGCCGGACACGTGCAGGTCTCCATCCTGTATAACCACCACACTTCCCAGCCCATTGTAATTCGCATCTCCCAAATTGTTCAGGGCTATATTGGTGGTGCCTGTGGCCGGAGTCCTTCCGACTTGAGTAATTGTCGTTACACCATAGGACGTTGTTACTTTGGATACTGTCGTGTAATACGACATGGATGCGCCTGCAAAAGTCACAAAAACATCATAAGCGTAAGAGCTGCCCTTGTAGGTCGTATCCGTTAACAGCTTGATATTCTGTACCTGCGTATAGTTAGCAAGGGAATTTGGCATCGGTATGATCACTCCCGATTGGTAGCTCGGAGCAATCAGCTTGTTGCCATATGAGTCAGGGAGTTTGTTGGGGCTCACCAATGTTGGCGCGCGCTGCAGCGTGGTTAATCCGCGGCCGGTGCTTACATTATCTTTGAACACCGGGGCACCATCCAGGTACAGCGTGCCGTTAGTATGATATCTTCCATCCAGGGTTTCGCCGGTCGCCCAGTAAATATTGCTGTCTTTGTCCGTGAAGTAAGCCCATTGGTTGAATCTGCCGGGTTGCAAAAGTATCTGGACAGAGTCCCGAATTACGCGTCCCCTGTATCCAGCGTAATTAGAGACAGCTGTGGCAATAACAATATACTCACCGTCCAGAGTGTCCGGCTCAGTGCTCATCGAAAAACTGCCACCTCTAAATGAAACGGAGGGAATGTCGATATTCGTGAGATCGGCGCTGCCCTGGTTCCAGAAAAGCGAGTCGGCTAGAATATTGATCGCACTTATTGCCATGACATGGGCATACGTAGAATCATAGTAGTTGACAAAATTCTCTATCGCCCGGTCACTGTTGCGGTTCCAATACTGGCTTGCAACTCCGAAAATCATGCTGAAGCCGAGGATTACTATCAAAGCTCCTTTACCGACCATATCACACCTCCTACCTTTGCAGTATCATATTTCGTGAGACTAATCTTGTTTGTCGCCAGTAGGAAAAATTCTTGGAGTAAGCCGTGTCGTAGGCTGCGGTGGGCTCGATCCTGAGTGTCAGTTCCACTAACTGAGGAACGCTCGCCTGCGGCGCCACCACTATGCTCATGAGGCTGTCTGACACGTCATAGTACTTCATCGAAAACTCAACGACACCAAGATTCGCTTCGACTGCCGGACCGGTGTTTACGCGTCTGCACAGCTGCCTTATACGGGGATTCGGGCCCGGGACCTTAGAACCGAGGTACCATCTCACAGTATCCGTTTTCCCGATATTTCTGAGATCCGCCCGGAACACTATACTGTCCGAATCACCGTACAAAATGAAATATTTCGGATCCTTTATTTGCTTCGGGTCCTGGCAATAACCGATCTTCCTGAAATCCCACTGGATATTCTCAATTATCGACGTCATGTTTTGCTGGACGGTCAGATTCTCCTGCGACTCGAATGTATTCTGCGTCGCCTGTCCGTTCATCCGCACTGCCGCCAGAAGAAGGAACCCTCCGATAAACAACGAACCCACTATGTCGAGAAGTGTAGTACTACCCATTGTTCCTCCTTACCTGAAATACCAATAGCTGTATATAGCCGACATCTTAACCGTATCAAGTGAATCTGCCGTGTTCCAAACCGATACATCCATTCTCTTGAACCAGGTCCGAACGAGAGATGTCCCTTCAAGATTACTCGGAGTTACATAACAAACTGAAGTTTTCACTTTGTAAATACCGGTGCTCATTGGTAAAGTCACCAATCGGTAACCCGGCCCTCCCGGTTGCCCATTGTAGTCGTCGAAATCGTTCGGCAGGGTGTCGTCACCACCTCCATCGTACCCCAGCAAGTTCACCGGCGTGAGCTGGTTAGTGGAACTGAGTGCTATGTACTCGGTGGCTTCGCCGAACGAATTTGCGGTCGAGTCATCAAAGGGAAGGTACTGAGCCTCGTCGATAATAGAAGTCGCAAGCGAAGTCGATTCCAATCCAAAATTGGTCTTGAGCATTACCTCGCTGCTGTCATTAATCCGCCTATTGGTCGTCAGGATAACTGTTCCCAGGAGAACGATCGCCCCAACCGTAAGAAGCATTTGCCCTGTTCCCATTATTCCTCCATCACTTGGCTGTCCTTTAGAGAGTGCAAAATAAGGGGATAATTTGGAGACGGGGAAAGCTGCTGAAATGCCATCTTCCGGGAATTAGCCCGAGAGGCGTGGCCGGGTGTGCAAAAAATAGCGAACCTTTCCCCGGCACGGACGGAGCTTACTTTGAAGACTGCTTGAATCGCACGACACATAGCCCTTTTTTCCACTCCTTTTAGCCCGGACGCCCTTCGCTCGATGAAAATATATCCACCGCAAAAATCGAATGCAACCGACTGAAACGCGGCTGTGTTGCGCATCAAACGACATGTCTAATGGAGGAACATGGGACCTGAGCTCATTCTAAGGAACAAAGTCTGGAAGGACGTCCTGCCGCAAAGCTGTACAGCCGGGTCGGTTCAAAGAACGCGATGATTGTCATGGACACTCTCTGCATTCTAACTGCAGCGCTTCAGCGTCCTGCCGTCTGTTCGGTCTTCACAAACTCTTTCGGATTGTAGCCCTGCGCAGCGAGGATCCCGTCTATCACATTTAGATCATCAGACGAGAGCGCCGGAGTTCGGCTCAGTATCCAACCGTATTTCCTTGAAGGCGTACCG
>JAJYOS010000374.1 GCA_021796055.1 Bacteroidota bacterium | reverse complement strand
ACGAACGCGACTGTATCCCGTGCCAACTTTCCATAGACACCCGCGCTCACCAATTCATCTAAAGGGGCTATGTCGACCAGATGGTGAGGAACGATCGACATCTCATCCGCCGTCGGTTTCGCTGTCCCGATGTCAATCAGCCTGTACACCTGTCGTGAGTCGGCGGAAACTATCTCACATTCGACAAGCTTGGACAGCTCCATACTGATGGCCGTCTTTCCGCTGCAAGTCGGTCCAACAATAGCCACCGCGAATTTTTGATTTGTGAAACCGGCGCCGTCAGCCATCGTGTTCGGGCCAGCCATCCCTCCCGATCAATGGAACGAACTTAAAATCCGATTTTTCTTCAACCGAATATTCGTTGTCTTCGTTGGTCTTTGTAATGATGTTCATCTGCTGGAAATCCTGGGGCCCAACCGGCACTACCAGTTTTCCACCTACTCTCAGTTGTTCGACTAGAGATTTGGGCACGGCCGGACTTCCGGCGGTCACGACTATTCCATCAAATGGTGAAGATTCTTTCCAACCGATCGTGCCGTCGCTGCATTTCGAAATGTACCGGACATCCATGCTGTCCAGCACCACCTTCGCGCTCTTAAGTAAAGCAGGTATCCTTTCGATAGTAAAAACCCTCGCCCCCATTGCAGCAAGGATCGCCGTCTGATAACCGCTTCCCGTTCCTATCTCCAGCACCTTGTCAAGATTTTGAACATGGAGAGCCTCGGTCATAAAAGCGACGGTGAAAGGCTGGGATATCGTCTGCCCTTCGCCGATCGGAAGCGCCACATCGTCGTAGGCATGATTGCGCAGCGGGATCGGTATAAACAGGTGTCTTTCCACCTGCAGCATCGCCGCTAGCACGCGTTCGTCAGAAATTCCGCGGTCCGCGAGCAACTGTACCATTTCCTCGCGAGCTTCGCGGAATTTATCAAGCAGTCCGGATTTTGTCATTTAATCTTAGGAATGATTTTAAATAAACTCTGATGAAACGAAGTATGTCAATTATCCTGATGTAGCTTACTGATTCGTTATAAATCGTCTTAACGGGAATAAACCCGACGCGATAACCAGCCAACACAGTTTTGAGCAGCATATCGGATTCGTAATCGAAATGGCGGCAACTCGAATCGACCTTCCTAAGGACTTCGGATTTATATAGCCTGTAACCGCACTGGCTGTCTTCGATGTTGGCTCCCGTCCTTGACGAAAGTATGCGTGAAGTTAGAGAATTGGATAGAAATCTGTGGACCGGCATATCTTTCGTGGAGATGTTACGTTTGCCAATGACAAGATCAAACCTCGAAGCGGCATCTATGAAAGCCGGAATTTCCTCCGGATCGTGTTGCAGATCCGAGTCCATCGTGATAACCATCTCATAATTCAACTCAAGGGCCTTCATAGCGCCATCCCTGAGCGCGACTCCCTTTCCCTTCTTAGCCGAATGCCTGAGGAGCCAGACTCCGAGGTCTCGGGCAATGAGCTCGGTCCCGTCTGTCGAACCATCATCGACTACGAAGATGTCTTCCGGCTGCACCTGCCGGGAGACCCGCGATATGAGCTCCGCTAGGGTTCGTGACGCGTTATGAGCGGGGATGACTACCGCAACCCTAGGCATCTTCGGTCGCGCGCCTAAGTATCGACTTCGCCCCCTTATCGGACGGTCGAGGCAGAGTCTCCTTAAGCCGCCGACGCAAACCTTCGGGCGAGAGGCCGCGGGTAAGAATGCCGTCCTCCGCCACGGATATCGTGCCGGTCTCTTCCGAAACTATGACGATGAGAGCGTCGCTCTGTTCCGACATACCAAGCCCCGCGCGATGCCTCATGCCGAGCACGTAGCCGCCGAGCTTTGTCGTGGAACTCAAGGGAAGTGTGCACCGGGCGGCTTCGATCGTGTCCCCTCTCACCACCACTGCCCCGTCGTGAAGCGGAGCCTTCGGATTAAATATCGTCACGAGGAGGCCTTTGGAAACCTTGGCGCGTATCTCCTCGCCCGTCTCAATTATCGTGCGGAGCGCACTCCCACGAACTATGACGATCAACGCGCCGTGCTGCCTGTTGCTCAGCTCCGTAGCGGCGTCGGCAATCTCGTCAACGGTCTCGCTGATGTCAATATGAATGAAGAACCTTACGAAGCTGTTCTTCCCAAAATAAAGAAACAATCTCCTAAGCTCAGGTTGGAAAAGCACGATGAAGGCGATGACCCAAATATTTGTCAGCGTTCCGAGGAGCCAACCGAGCGCACGCATGCCGAGAGCCTGGGCCGCAAATGAGAGCGCAAGGATCATGAGAAGGCCGATGAAAATCTGAGCCGCGACCGTCCCGCGCATCACCTGGTAAAGCTTGTAGAAAATGAAGGCGACGATGGCGATATCGATAATGTCTATCACCGAAACGGGTATAAACCCGATGTGAAAGAGGTCCATCAGACCTTCTGCCTCCGTATGGCGTCTGCCACCATCGCGACTCTGCGCATCTCTCTCACGTCATGAACTCGAACGATGTCCGCTCCGCGCAAGATGCTTGCCGTGACCGCTGCCGCGGTCCCTTCGAGTCGCGACTCAACAGGCGTATCAAGTATCTTTCCGATGAATGACTTTCTAGACACGCCTATCAGTACCGGCACGCCCAACTTCCTGAACTCGGAAAGGCGATTGATTAGTTCCAGATTGTGGTCTGCGGTCTTGCCGAAACCGATGCCCGGATCCACCATTATCTGATTGATTCCTTTCGAACGCGCCATTTCGACCGCGCCTGCCAGATAGCCGTACACTTCGCCAACAAGATCGTCATACACCGGATTGATCTGCATGTCTTTGGGAGTGCCCTTCATATGCATGACGACGACCGACGCCCCGGCTCGGGCAATCACTTCCGCTATTTCCGGATCGGCGTGCAGCCCGGTTATATCATTTACGATATTTGCGCCCGCCTTCAATGCTTCGGCAGCGGCCTTCGCTTTATACGTGTCCACAGAGATGGGGATTTTAGTCCTTTGCCTGAGTTTCTGAATGACCGGTACGACTCGCTTTGTTTCCTCTTCCATCGTGACATGTTCGGCTCCAGGCCGTGTCGATTCCCCTCCAACATCGATGATGTCAGCGCCGTCCTTCACCATCTGGAACGCGTGGAGTATAGCATCCGTCTGGTCGAAGAACGCTCCGCCATCCGAAAACGAATCCGGCGTGACGTTCAGAATACCCATCAAATATGTGCGGCATCCGAACTCGACAGTCGTTTCGCCGAATTTATATGTGACTTTAGCGTCGCTCATTGATCCCTCAACGCGGTTAATATAAGAATAGTGCGTCGTATTTTCATTGTTTCGATCGCTCACTCTTGCCATTCGCTCGACAATTCGCTACTCAAGCCGAACAACGACGGGACAAATATATTATATTGAATGAGTTACGACAGTTCTGCCCCAGATACGTTAAGGCTGGTGTAGGATACCCAACCAACTGTTAGTGCTCAACTGCCTGCCAGAATTCAGACTGACACACGATTCAGCCGATATCATGGAACTAAATGTGCGGCGCGTATCGTGGTTATCGACTATTAATTAAAAAGACAATTATGACTTTGAATGCCGTGCTGGTCGAAGCGAGCGCATTCAGAGCTCTTTATTTCAGAGGTGCAAAGAAAATGAAACATTCGAATCAACAATCAGATGAAAGTCAGTCGGATGATCCCGACTTAGGAAGTAAAACAGATCTCAGCTTGTCCACTGAAGATCTATTTAAGAAGCTGGATGCAACCCAGGAAGGGCTCAATCAATCGGAAGTAGAAAAGCGGCTCGCACGATTCGGCCGCAACGCGCTGGCGGAGAAGAAAGAAAGCCCAATACTAAAACTCCTCACATATTTCTGGGGCCCAATACCATGGATGATTGAAATCGCCGCTATGCTTTCGGCGCTGATCAGCCACTGGACAGATTTTACGATAATAACAATACTCCTCGCCTTCAACGCCATGGTCGGATTCTGGCAAGAACGCCAGGCGGCCAGTGCAGTTGACGCGTTGAAGAGACAACTCGCCATAAAGTCACGGGCAAAGCGTGACGGCAAATGGATTGAAGTTAATTCGGAAACCCTGGTTCCCGGCGATATCATAAGACTCCGGCTTGGCGACATTGTTCCCGCCGATGTCAAGTTGCTTGACGGCGAATACTTAAGCGTGGACCAGTCCGCTTTGACCGGAGAATCACTTCCGGTCGATAAGAAACCTGGTGAAAGCGCATACTCCGGGTCCGTGGTCAAGCAAGGAGAGATGTTGGCTCTGGTGGTGGGCACGGGTTCCAACACGTTCTTTGGACGGACAGCAAAACTAGTATCGGATGCCAGTTCGCCCTCACATTTTCAAAAAGCAGTGCTTAACATCGGGAACTATCTTATCAAGCTTAGCCTCGGTCTCGTGGTTGTTCTGGTTGGAGTTCAGCTGATCAGGGGGTCCCAGGTTTTGAAAATACTGGAATTTGCCCTTATACTCACAGTCGCCTCTATACCGGTCGCGATGCCGGCAGTTCTCTCCGTTACAATGGCTGTCGGCGCAGTTGCCTTGTCCGGGATGAAGGCAATTGTATCGCGACTCGAGTCGATAGAAGAAATGGCTGGTATGGATATACTCTGCTCTGATAAAACAGGAACGCTGACGCAAAACCGGCTGAAGCTAGGAGACCCGGTTGTCTTCGGAAATGCTTCCGTGAAAGATCTTATCCTTGCGGGATCTCTCGCCTCTAAGGAAGAAAACCGTGACCCTCTGGATCTCGCAGTAATGGCAGGACTCAAGCCGGAATGGGGATTCGAGCGGTATGAACAGACAAGGTTCGTCCCCTTCGACCCTGTTAAGAAGAGGACAGAGGCTGAAGTATCCTCACCCGATGGGTACGGCTTCAAAGTAACAAAAGGGGCACCGCAAGTAATACTCGATCTATGCCACATGAACAATGGACAGGCGGCCCCAGTCGATAGTCGTGTAGAAGAATTCGCGCGTAAGGGTTATCGAACAATCGGCGTCGCACGCACTGACAAAAACGGCGGTTGGAATTTTCTTGGCCTTCTTCCCCTGTTCGACCCACCGCGTGAAGATTCCGCCTCGACTGTTAAGCAAGCTCGTGAACATGGCGTCAGCGTGAAGATGGTAACCGGTGACAATGCGGCCATAGCGCGCGAAATATCCGGACAACTCGGACTCGGCACGAAAATAACCCCAGCCGATAAGTTCTTCGGCAAAACGGATCAGATTGAGCATGGAGCCGTAAAGGCGATTGAGAGCGCGGACGGCTTCGCTCAAGTATTCCCAGAGCACAAGTTCGAAATAGTTAAGGCGCTCCAGACAAATGGCCACATCGTCGGAATGACAGGCGATGGCGTAAATGACGCGCCCGCTCTTAAACAGGCCGACGTCGGCATCGCTGTCAGTGGAGCAACGGATGCTGCGCGCGCCGCGGCGGATCTGGTCCTAACTGCGCCGGGACTCTCAACTATTGTGAGAGCTGTTGAGGCAGCGCGCCGAATCTTCGAACGAATGAACAGCTATGCTATTTATAGAATCACCGAGACGATCAGGATTATGATTTTTGTCGTCCTGGCGATGATTGTCTTCGATTTCTACCCGATCACCGCCTTGATGATAATACTTCTCGCCATCCTAAACGACGTGCCAATCATGACAATCGCATATGATAATACATGGCTGGACCCAAAGCCTGTCAGATGGGACATGCGGAGGGTACTTGTTACTTCGACTGTTCTCGGGACAATCGGAGTGATCGAGACTTTCGGCCTTCTTTACGCAGCGAGAGTTTTCTTTCACGTCGACCTCGCGCAAATACAGTCTATTATTTTCTTGAAGCTTGCAATTGCCGGACATCTCACCCTTTTCGTAGCGCGGAGCAAGAAGCCATTCTACGCAAAGCCATATCCCGCCCCCATACTTTTATTTGCTCTGGTCATCACGAAAGCTATTGCCTCTATGATAGTAGGCTTCGGTTGGCTGGTGACGGCCATACCGTGGACTTGGGTCGGTTACATTTGGTTATACTGTCTGGTTTGGATCTTCGTTGAAGATTGGGCTAAGCTGAAGGTATACGATTATTTTGAGAAGCACCTGGACTCAAATGCTTTGGCGGCGGCTTATCAGACCACATAATCACCACCGATTAACAGCAAACAGACCTGTTTCGGGTTTACACCCCGGCGTCGTGATGTCTCGATGCCGGGGATTCCCTTTCGTGCAGCGCCAATTTGGATCAAGAGCGAGGGATTTAACCGGAATATGTTCATTTGTCGAAAATCCGGGATATTTTTGCCGTAAATGGCGCATTCCCTTTCCATTCGTGTCTATCACCGAAATAAGGCCTAGCCTTCGGGCCGATACATAAAGGCCATTATCAGTAATCCCATTCAAGTTGGAAGTTCAGGAGCCATTTATTATCTTGATTCCAGAAGTTCCTAATAAAAAAAACAAAGGAAGGTGATTCGATTGGTCGGCGTCATTGTTCAAGAGAATGAGCCGATCGACAGAGCACTGAGGCGTTTCAAGAAGAAGTATGAGCGCTCGGGAATTCTGAAAGAATTCAAGAAGAGAACCTACTTCACTAAGCCCTCGGTTCGCAAGCGAA
>JAJYOS010000006.1 GCA_021796055.1 Bacteroidota bacterium | reverse complement strand
GATTCACTTGCGAAATCTTATCACAAGGGATTGAGATTGATGACGGTCTCAGCACAGTATGTGAATCCGATCGGTACCTCAGGCACCTGGTCCTATCAGTACTCAGACACATCGATGCCGCCGACCAGCTACTGGTTCCACTCCAGCTTTAACATGGTAATATTTGACAGCACACACGCGACGGGAGTCGGCTCGGGTTTCATTACACAGCATTGGTTCAACAGCGATTCGGCTCTCTATATCTCCGAGCAGAATGGTGGCACAGACTTCAGATCCGCCAGCCCGCATTGTACGATTTCTGCGAGCGTCGGGATTCCTGTCGTGCCTGATCCTAGAATTTGCTGGTACGTAACCTATCGGTCGGTTGAGGATAATACAAAGTCGCTCATGTTGATAATCGATGCAGCCAGCGGTGAAATTATAACGACATACCGGTAGCCATAATTGCCGAGAAAGGATGAACTGCCGGCGTCCACGATTGCATTCCGCGTCGTCCAGTGATCTTCACACAATTATGTTTTTATAGAAGCGGGATTCTTCTGCGGTGCCGACTTAAGAAAGAGAGGTTGCCGTGAAAGGCATGTTGTGCATTTTAGCGTTCGTTATTTATTTGTCTTTGACAGGGTGTTCAAACAATCAAGCCCCAGAGAATGAGGATACAGTCTCGTATACTGCCTATGAGGGATATTCTTATAAAGGTCCAAGACCCTCTTCTGACACCACATTGTTCTTCCAGACTACCGACAAGATCGGCTTTAATTCCCTGTTCTTCTTTGTGTCCGATCATAATCCCAACCCGACGATTCCTCCGGAGCATTTCGCCGTCAAGAAGGTGATCTCGATAGTGAAATACGGAAACGACTACTATGACTTAAAAGTCAAGGGGATCACTCTGGTCGGCACGGTTCTCAAGGTCGACTATACGAGCACGTTGCAAAGCGAAAATATGACCTGGGTGGCAGCTATCCCGTTAATCCTGGCACTCGATGCGGATTATCAGAAGATACAGTTTGTCGAAAATGGAAAACTCGTGAAAGAAATTCTTTTATGAATCGTCCGAGGGTATTCACCGTTTTGTTGCTGCCGGCAAGTTGGATCGGAAGCGAACGACGCCCGAGCGAAGGTAAAGCTTCCCGCACCGAAAAATGCTGAAGGAGATTATTATGAGAGACAAAACAACCAACTTGGCGATAATTCTATCTGTGCTACTCCTTGGGTCTTGTACGCACACGACCGCTCCGTCCATAGATAATACCGGAGGAGCCTTTCGGGGGACACTGATAATGTACGATTCCACCGGGAGCAAGCTTGTCGAGGGCAGGATTTTTCTAAGCCGGACGGATTCGACCGACATCGCCGGAAGCTGGAGTCTGAACGAAGGTCGGCAGGGCGGCAGGCTCACCGGCTGGATTACCGACTCCACGATCTCGGTAAATCTGAACCCCGACCTGGTTGATGCGAACACATATCTCATCGGAACATATCGCGGCGCGACCATAGAGGGCAGGTGGTTCTTCTCAGGCATCGCGGGCCCGATCGACCATGGGACTTTTGTCGTGGCGAGCGATTGACGGACAACGGGAGCAGCGATCTACTGAGAAATCAGCACCGAATTTCAATCGCGCGTTATCACTTGCCGCGAGTCTTTGATTTCCGGCGATCTTGGGCTTAAATTCATCAGAGATTGAAATCACCGAATCCTTTTCATCCCGGCTTGGTGACAGGGCCTGAAGCGACCACCAATTCCAGCAACGGAGTTCCCGATGCGTAGAGTCTTTCGGTTCACCCTTCTATTTATTCTTGCCGTCTCTGTCAGCTCCTGCTCGACACTCTTCTTCTGGCAGCAGCCTCACTTTATTAAGGTGAGCGGGACGCATTTCGAATACAAAGGCAAACCGTATTATTTCACCGGAACAAATCTCTGGTACGGATGCTATATCGGTTCCGACGGGAGCACCGGGGACAGGGCACGCCTCATGAGAGAGCTCGACGACCTGAAGTCGATCGGCATCACGAACCTCAGGATTCTCGGTGCATCGGACCTGTCATATATAACCAATTCATTGAAACCCGCGATACAGGACAGCCCCGGAGTGTACGACGAGCATCTCTTCGACGGGCTCGATTTCCTTCTCAGCGAAATGCACAAACGAGACATGCATGCGGTAATCTTCGTTACTAACTACTGGGAATGGTCAGGCGGCATGGCACAATATAATGACTGGGCAAACGGCGGAGGCGGCGTAAATCCGAGCACTGCCGGCTACGGCCCCTTCATGGATTATTCCGCCACTTTCTACAAGAACGAGAAGGCTCAAACGCTTTTCTACAACTTCGTATATTCGCTCGTGAACAGGAAGAACAGGTACGACGGCTATTACTACCGCGACGATCCGACGATAATGGCATGGGAGCTTGCGAACGAGCCGCGCCCCGGAAGAAATGCGGACCTTCTTCCGGAGTATTACCACTGGATCGACTCGACCGCGCACTATCTGCACATCATCGACCCGAATCACCTCGTGACGAATGGAAGTGAGGGCACAGTCGGCACGCTGCAGGACACAACTATCTTCCTGACGGCCTTCAGGACGAAATACCTCGACTACCTGACATTTCATCTCTGGCCGAAGAACTGGTCCTGGTTCGACGCGAAGAATATTGCCGGGACTTATCCGAGGACCGAAGAGAATGCGGTGAAGTATATCGATCTGCAGATTCACCTTGCGAGCGAGCTGGGAAAGCCGATAACCATGGAGGAGTTCGGACTCCCGCGCGACAACGAAGAATACGACCCGGGAACTCCGACGACTGCGAGAGACAATTATTTCAAAAAGGTTTTCGGTGTTGTTTACGACAGCGCGGCGGCGGGAGCTCCCATTGCCGGCACGAATTTCTGGGGATGGGGAGGAGAAGGGCGTCCGCAGCATCCCGATCACAAATGGCGGCCCGGCGATCCGTTCCTCGGCGATCCGCCGCAGGAGCCGCAGGGGCTGAACTCCGTCTACAACTCGGATACTTCAACGATTTCGATCCTCAGACAGAATGCGTCGGAGATGAAGGCGCTCGATGAGAAAGAAAGTCTCCTGAAAAAGAATGAGTTGGCGAAGGCCTCGAAATAATATGTCGCAATTCCGAAATAGTCCTGATGGCAGGAAGAATTCGAATTTAATCCGGGAGTGAGCAATGCGTCCAATTGGAGCAACGTTAGTCTTTCTCCTGACTTCAGTTCTCTTAATGGATGCGAGCGCAAAAACCCGGGGAGTTTCATCGATGGTTAAAGAAAATCTGAACAGTAACTGGGAATTCTCCGAAGCCGGCCAGGAGAAGTGGTATCCAGCCGTCGTGCCCGGCTGCGTGCATACGGATCTCATGAATAACAAGATGATACCAGATCCTTTCTACGGGATGAACGAAGCGGACTTGCAATGGATAGGCCGGAAAGACTGGCTCTACAGAACTTCGTTCGACGTTTCGCCCGATCTACTCAAGAAGAACAACCTCGAGCTGGTATTCAAAGGACTCGATACGTACGCCGATGTTTACCTCAACGGTTCTCTCATCCTGTCTTCCGATAATATGTTCCGCGTATGGAGAATTCCGGTGAGGGGGTTGCTGAGAGGAAGCGGGAACAAGATGGTCATACTCTTCAGGAATGTGTTCGAAGCAGATATGCCGAAACTTGAAAGCGCGCCGTTCCAGCTCCTCGATCAGCCGAACAACGATCAATCCGACACGATGCTGGCAATGTATTCCCGGAAGGCGCAGTTTGAATTCGGCTGGGACTGGGGACCGCGGCTCATCACCTGCGGCATCTGGAAGAACATTTACATTGAGGTTTGGGACAATTTCAGGCTCGACAACGTGCAGATCGTACAGAGCAACATCTCGAAAGCGAGTGCCGATATCAAATCGGTATTCAACATCACCTCGGATAAAAAAATTACGGCCTATCTCAAGGTCCAAGTCGATGGAATTGAGCGCGCGAGCAGGAAGGTAACGCTGACTCCCGGGAAGAACAGCGTCGGCCTCGCCTTTCGCATGAAGAATCCCGACCTGTGGTGGACGAACGGTCTCGGGACTCATTACCTCTACAATTTTAAATGCGAAGTCGCCGACAGCAACGGCATCACCGATTCGAAAGATTACGGGATCGGGATCAGGTCGCTTGAGGTCGTCCGGCAAAAAGACTCGTACGGTACGAGCTTTTACGTGAAGCTTAACGGCGTTCCGGTTTTCATGAAGGGGGCCAACTACATTCCACAGGACAACTTTCTCGACCGGGTAACGACGGAACGATACCAACATATGATAAGATCAGCGGCCGAAGCGCATATGAATATTCTCCGCGTGTGGGGCGGAGGAATTTACGAGAAGAACGGATTCTACGATTTATGTGACAGCAACGGCATACTTGTCTGGCAGGAATTCATGTTCGCGTGCGCGATGTACCCGTCGGATTCGGTATTCCTCGACAACGTCAGGGAGGAAGCGATCCAAAACGTGACCCGTCTGAGAAACCACGCCTGCATAGCGCTGTTTTGCGGGAACAATGAAGACGTGGTCGGCTGGTACCAGTGGGGTCAGAGAGAGAAATATTCCGAAGACATTCAACGCGAGTTCCAAGCGAGCATGTACGAATTGTATCGCGTGCTTTTGGCCGACGTAGTGAAGGAATACGCTCCCGGTACGTACTATCATTATACAAGCCCGAGCGCGGGATTCAATGACGTTCCCCCATCCGACGGCGACATTCATTATTGGGGAGTGTGGCACGGTCACGAGCCGTTCTCGAGTTTTAATACCAACCTTGCGCGGTTCGTGAGCGAGTACGGCTTCCAGTCTTATCCTGAAATGAGCACTGTCGAGAAGTTCGCGTCCCCCCAGGACCTCGAGCTTCATTCAGCCGTAATGCTTTCACACCAGAGATGCTTGGCAGACAAGAGGAAAGACAAGGAATACGGCAACCGGCTGATCCAGACTTACATGGAAAGACATTACCGGCAGCCTAAAGACTTCCCGTCCTATGTTTACGTCAGCCAGGTTTTACAGGCCGAAGGGGACAAGATCGCGATGGAGGCACACAGGAGGAGCATGCCGTACTGCATGGGAAGTATGTACTGGCAGATCGACGACTGCTGGCCGGCCGCGTCGTGGTCCAGCATAGATTACTACGGCAACTGGAAAGCCCTCCACTATTACGCGCAAAGGGAATACCGGATGTTCCTGATATCGCAGGTGCTCGCCGACGACTCGCTTGAATTCTATATCGTGTCCGACAGTCTCGAGCCTGTCGAAGCTCTACTCAGCGTAAAAGTGATCGACTTCACCGGCAAAGTCATTTCGTCGATGGATTACCCGGTGAAAGTGGACGCGGACAGCAGCAGAATCTATGTCAAGGTGACGAAGAGCGACCTGGTAAAAAACGCGAATGAGTCAGACATAGTCCTGATCGGCCGCCTGGTTTCCGGTGACCGGATATTGACGGATAACTCGTTCCTTTTCAAGGAGCCGAAAGACCTGGACTTGCAGAAGCCGGATATAAGGATTACGGCTTCCAGGAATGAGGAGGGATACGCAATTGCTTTGACGTCGGACAAGTTCGCAAAGGATGTTTACCTGAGTTTCGACAGTCATCCGGGCTTCTTCACTGACAATTATTTCGATCTTCTCCCGGGTGAAACGAAGAGCGTAGAGTTCAAGACTAAGGATGACCTGGGTGATATCGTGAAAGAGCTGAAAGTCTTAAGCCTCTTCGACTCCTACTAACGAATCGTTTGGAACCGAACCGCAAGGGACACAGAGCTTCCGAGAAAGGAAACAATCAGCCCCCGGCGTCTCCATGGTTCGATTAATTTCTCCCAACAAACAGGAAGGCGCTGAGAACTGTTACCCGTCGCTGAATGTTAAGATGACGAAGACATTATGGAGCGATCATGGCAGAGAAGTTGAGTAAAGACAATAGCGGGTGGAAGGAAGAGCTTACGCCTGAAGAGTATCGTATTACCCGTGAAAAGGGGACAGAGCGGGCGTTCACGGGCAAGTACTGGGATTTCCACGGAAAGGGAATGTACAAATGCGTTTGCTGCGGAAGCGAGCTCTTCGATTCCGGGACAAAGTACGATTCCGGCTCGGGATGGCCGAGCTTTTACGAGCCGGTTTCGGGCGGGAAGGTCGAAGAGGAGAATGACGCCACTTTCGGAATGACCAGGACGGAAGTCAAATGCAGCAAGTGTGGAGCGCACCTTGGACACGTTTTCGACGATGGTCCGGGGCCGACCGGGCTCCGCTACTGTATCAATTCAGCGGCTCTGAAATTCGAAGAGAAGAAGTAGGGAACGATGTTCAAGCCCGATGTTCGCAGCTTTTCACCGCTGAGCTACAAACCAATCACGCCCGTTCTATCTGAGAGCCGCCGCCGGTTCGCGCGATAAAGACGTATCCATCTTCGTATCCGCGATCTTTATACTTGGCGGCTATTTCAGCAGACAGCTCATCCTCGAGGTCGGCATCGACGAGGCAAATGGCGCTTCCGCCGAACCCTGCACCTGTCATCCTGGCGCCGTATACGCCTTCAAGCTGCTCTGCAATTTCCACGAACGTGTCGAGCTCAGGAGAGCTGACGTCATAGTTTGAGCGCAGGCTCATGTGCGATTCGAGCATAAGCTTGCCTACCAGGCCGAGATCTTCCTTATTCAGGGCGTCGACGGTCTGCAATGCCCGCTGGCTTTCCGTTACCACGTGAAAGGCGCGGGCGTACAGCATCGGATCCATCTCCTCCTTCACGCTCTGCAAATCATCGATTGTAACATCTCTCAGCGATACCAGGGGGCGTTGGAGTTTTGCGGAAAGGTCGGTCACCGCCGTCTGGCACTGCTGCCTTCGCTTGTTGTATTCTGTCGTAGCGAGCGCCCGTTTGACTCCCGTGACGCAGACGACCAGTGAGCACTTATCGGAGATCGGAACGTACTTGTATTCCAGCGAGCGGGCATCGACCAGGAGCGCGGTGTTTACGCGAGCGAATTTCGCGACGAAGGGGTCCATAATGCCTGACTGCACACCGACGAACTCGTTCTCTATGTGCTGTGCGAGGAGCGGGACCTCGATATCTTTGAGCGGTATTTCGTACAATCGGGAAACGGCCTCGATGATCGAGACAACATAGGCGGCTGAAGAACTCAGGCCGCTTCCGCGGGGAACAGTGCTGCCGATGGCGAAGTTGAGTCCCTTTACAGGTTTCAATTCGTTCAGCAGGCTGCATGCACCTTTTATATAGTTTACCCAGAAATTGGAATGCTCGAATTTCCCGGGCTGAATCTCGAACGAAGTTTTCTTACTGAGCTCTTTCGAGAACGCGATGAAAAGATCTCCGCCGCGTCTCCCCGCCGCCGTATATGTGCGCCGGTCTATCGCAACAGGAAGCACGAAACCGCCGTTGTAATCCGTATGCTCACCGATCAGGTTGATCCGTCCCGGTGCGCTTGTGATTATGTCCGGTGATTTGCCGAACTCCTCCCGGTAAAGTCTGCCAAGTTCCTTTTTTATATCTTCCGACATGACAGCGTCCATCTCGATCCTGTCTCTGGCTCGCTGGGAATTTCTTCTTCTTGACCTTGAAAAGCCATCCAACTTCAGTTGCTCTCTCATTGTGTTATTGGTGATTCGCCGATCTGTTATGGTTAACTGAAATTACCTGAACCTCTATTGTACGAATTTAAGACTAATCCGAACATTAAAAAGGTATTTCTTCGCCCCCGAAATCACGGGTACAGCGAAACCGCTCAACCTCAAACGAAAGGAGCTTCGCGATCTATGCAGCCAGGGCAGGGAATAGTCCTATGAGTCGGGAGTCAGGCTTCCGTTTCTGCCGCCTCCTCGATGCGGACCAGTTCTCCCTTCTTGAATTTTATGATCGCAGCGACATTTCCCAGTGAAGCGATCAAGCTTCCGCCTTGAATGTGCCGCACCGCAGCGCCCTGACGCGCTGCCTCTTCGACAAGATCATAGATCATGTCGGATACCTCTACCAAAGGTTCACCGCAACCTTCACATGTATTGCCCTCTGAATACGGCATGCCGCACTGAGAACAAACCAGACCCGGCTCGGCGAAATCCTGGGCTACGGCCAGGGTCTGGAGATTATAATCATGCGCGGCTTCAAGCACGCTCCTGATTCCCTTAACAGCGTAGCCGTCCTTCTCGATCTCGCCGGCTATCCTTCGGAGCAGCTTCCGTTCTTCGTCAAGTTCATATTCCCTTTCGACCCTGATCGCTCTGGCAAGCACATCGTTCTCTTTTTGGTGTATTTCAGCCTCCACGATGCCGATCAAGTTGTCATGCAACCGGCGATTCAGGAGGCGGGCAAGATGGTCTCCGAGGGGCTTATGCGCTCCTATTACCAGTTTGTCGAAGTGCCTCAGGTTGAAATGTATTCCCAGCGCCTCGGCTGTCGATGAAAGGTGAAAACGTGTATCTTCCTCCTTCCTCTGCATCAGCCGTTTCTCCCGCTTCATAAAAGTCTCTAGAAGCGGTTTCTTGTGGGTCCTGGTTTTTGTCGCGAAGTCGTGATGCTCCATGATTTCACCCATGTACATCTCGAACAGGCGAGCGTGCCTGGAGTCTACCAGTACGAGACCTATTCTGCAGTGTTCCTCGAGCAGCGCAACGAGCGGACGCAAATAGAAATTTGTGTCCATCACAAGGTTTGATTTGACCGGAACGGGAAGATAGTAAATCTGGTAAAAGTTCTCGGCGGCATTTGAAAATATGGCTATTGACTTATATTTCGGGGCGAAATTCTCTGTGGAAATAAAGTTCTGAATTCTTCTCAGGCTGGTATCCGCAATCTCGGTATATCTGCGGTTTATGGTCAGCCTCTCGAGCTCTTTATGCGCATTCTTTATCAGGTCCTTTGTTTCAATATTCCAGACCCCCTTGTTGCGCTCGGTCCCATCGGTATTAAGGTAGAAAGACAGCGCGATACCTTCCCTGGCAGTGTAGTTTACCAGAATATTCACCTCGTGGTGGGTTATCATGTCTGCTCCCTAGTTGACTCAATTCAATCTAATCCCGCTCATACCCAAAGTCAATCATTGCGACGGACAATTTTGACGAAATTCAGAGGGGTGTGACCTTCCGCGATTGTCTGTGGTTTCGGGCTTGCAATGTTTGAGTTTTCCTTGCATTTTGCATGCTGAAGCTCGTCTAGTTTCTGGCCCCCAGGAGTCCGAATGAATTATTATCAAGCGACAGCGCCATTTTTCCGAGCGGACTGCTTCGGCACTGCAGTTGAAGCACATATTGCGTGCGCATTACAGAAGAAAACCGGAATGTTCTGATCGCGGCGCGGGACCCGAGGGTCGCGGGATTGATACAGCAGTATCTGTTGCAGATCGGCTTTCAAGTCCACTGTGAATACAATCTTGACGCCGCGCTTGAGCGGTTGATCGAGGCGCACACAGATCTTTTGATTGTTGACGGAGAAATGCCCGAAAAAGTATTGGGAAATTTCGTCGAGGCCGCTGCCAATGTGAAGCCAGGCGTACCGATGATTGCGGTTGGAATCTCTGAACACGAAATGCAAGGCAAAACGCTTTCAGCCTTTGTCTCATCGTTCATTGAAAAACCGTTCAGTATTTCTGATATTTCAAATTCAATCAAGGCTATACTTCATACCCCCGTGTCGAAGCCGGCGAGGTTGCAGAGTCAAATCGGCGACAACACCACTACGGCCGGCAGGCGGGGAACCAAGTGAAGGTGGAAGCGCTTTGGCGTGCAGGTTTGAGACTTTGCGCGTAGTGAAGAAACTCTAAACTAAAGTGAGGATAAAATGGCATTGAAAGTAGCGAAGCTTGCCGACGGTGAGATCGCGGTCATCGAGCCTAAAGGGGAGTTGATTGGCGGCGACGAGACAGATGAACTCCGTTCTGAAGTAACCAAGTTGTCTGCCGACGGAAATAAAAAACTGGTAATCGATCTCGGCAAGACGAATTACTTGAACAGCACTGCGATCGGCGTTCTCATTTGGGCCCATACCCATTATGCGAAGAACGGCGGCGAGGTGAAGCTGGCGAATTTGAACAAGAACATCAAGAACATCTTTGTGGTTACGAAGCTCACGATGGTCTTCGATGTTCGCGATACGCAGATCGACGCGGTCGCAAGCTTCTCGAAAGAGAAGAAATAATTTTTGCTCAACGAAACATCAACAAAATCCTTCAAAAGGAGGCTTGACTGAAATGAAACAAGGCTTGTTCGCGACGATCCTCATCATCGTTGCCTTTGCCATTGCTTATGTGGTTTATACTTATTTCCTTCCGGATTTCATCACCAAAGGTGGACCACTTGTCATACTTCTCATTATGCTTTCGATAATGGTTTTCACATACGTGTTCGAGCGTATTTTCTCGCTCCGCAAGGCGCAGGGGAAAGGCTCCCTTACAAAGTTCCTCAAGGACGTAGAAGACCAACTGAATAACGGCGATATCGGCGCGGCTGTTGAAGTCTGCAACAAACAGCGGGGGTCGATGGCCAACGTGATCCGCAATGGTCTCGAAAGATATCAGGAAGTCCTGAAGGACAGCCACGTCCAGGCTGAGAAGTACATGTCTGAAGTCCAGCGCGCCATCGAAGAGGCGACCATGCTCGAGACGCCGCTTCTGGAAAAGAATCTTATCGTCCTGTCGACCATTTCATCGATCGCTACTATGGTAGGATTGCTCGGGACGGTTATCGGTATGATCCGCGCGTTCCAGGCTCTTGCACATGCCGGTGCACCTGATGCGATCCAGCTTTCAATCGGTATTTCCGAAGCTCTTATCAACACCGCCGGCGGTCTGATCGCTGCCATCACTGGAATTATAGCGTATAATTTCTTTGTTAATAAGGTGGACGGATTCACTTACATGATCGACGAAGCGACGTCGAGCATTATTGCGATCTTGAACGCCCGCAAATTTGACAAGTAAGCAATCGCTTTTTAAAGGAGCTTAGCAAATGCCAAAAATTAAGAAAAGACGCCTGGCCATCAGGATCGACATGACCCCTATGGTCGACGTTGCTATGCTGCTTCTGACATTCTTCATGATGACCACGCAGTTCAAGCCGCCGCAGGCAGTGGAGATTTCTCTGCCGACTTCCGATAAAGCGGCCCAGCTGCCCGAAAGCGGAGTCCTTACTGTAAATATCGACACGACGGGACAGATCTTCATGGGAGTGGACCAGCAGCAAATAATGAGAGCCCTTTTCGAGCCATTATACCCGAACGGGTATCCGGACAAGGACGGTAAACTTATCCCTGTCTATCTCGTCCCCGCCGTAAGGGTACAGGAGAAAGATTTAGCCCAACTTGTAGTGCAGGCACGTATTCAGAACATCAGGTTGATAACCGTTATCAAGGCCGACAGGGACGCCGATTATGGCCCGGTGATGGACGTGATGAACGACCTTCAGAAGGCCCAGGTATCCAGGTTCAGTTTACAAACCGAGCTCCGCGGAAGCGGAAGCGGTAAGGAGGGTTAGAAATGGCCGATGTGCAAACTGCCGAACCCCGTGGAAAGAAGAAGGGCGGGCACAAGAAGAAACGAAGGATCTCGATCCGCATCGACATGACGCCGATGGTGGACGTCGCATTCCTCCTCCTGACGTTTTTCATGCTGACGACCGCCTTCAGCCGGCCGCAGGCTATGGAAATCAACCTGCCTCCCGGCGACACAAAGATTGAGATCGCTGCGTCGAACCTGATGACGCTCAGGGTGGTTCCCGACGGATCAATTTACTGGAGCATCGGCACCGAGGCGCCGAAAAAGGTCGAGTGGAAAGACTTTCGTAATCTGATCATCAATCAGAACAAATCTAATCCTAGACTGGTTACTCTGATTAAAGTGGACAGGCACGCGAAGTACCAGGACATGATCAACATTATTGACGAACTGAACCTTGACAACGTGACGCGCTTTAGTCTGGCGCCTATGACGCCTGAAGATCAGCAAGTGCTTGCGAAGGTTGGCGCACAATGAGAAGGAGGTTGATCTAAAATGGCAAAGAAGAAAGTTGTAGAAAACAGTTCGGCCGGCGTGCAGTACGGTGCACCGCTGTTGAAGCGCCTTGCCCACAAATACACGGGCGTTGGGCTGGCCATAGCCGTTGCGGTTCACTTTATGGGTGTCGGAGCCTACTATGGTGCCCAATATTTGAACCGGGAAGACGACAACGCACCGATGGTAAGAGTGCTGAGTTACAGCGAACTTGGGCCGCCGCCGTCCATTCAGAATCAGCAGGCGCTGCCTCAGGTCGCCGTCTCGACACCGATGGCGAAGCCCAACGTCGGTATTCCAGTTCCGGTGCCCGATGCGGAGGTATCTCCGGAACAGACCATTGCCACTCAGCAGGAGTTGAGTAAGATTGCCGGACCTGTGTCACAGGGAACGGGAGGCGACTCGGTCGGAGTGTCCATGGGTAACTTCAGAGTCCCCGACGACGGACCGCCGCCGGACTTCGTGCCCGTAGAAAAGGAACCGCAGATCATTAAGCAGGTCATACCTAAGTATCCGGAGCTTGCTCAGAGAGCAGGTATTGAAGGCAGAGTCATAGTGAAGATCTGGGTCGATAAGGACGGAAAGCCGCATAAGGCGGTCATCCTGAAAAGCGACGCGGAAATCTTTAACGCCCCGGCCCAGGAGGCTGCGATGCAATACCGTTTCACTCCTGCTATCATGAATAAGGGCCCGGTTGCAGTCTGGGTCGTCATACCTTTTACGTTCAAGCTGAAGCAGCAGTAACGTCCGGTCGGCTTAAATCCGGCGTATTGAGGTATTACGAACAAGCTGGCCAAACATATTGGATACATAATGTCCGCCGTCTTTTTTTTCGGCGGACTTTTTGTTATTTTTGGAGCGTATTTTCGGGACCGCTTCCCGGAGCAGCTTAGAATAACATTAGGCATTGTGCTGGTGCTCTGGGGAATTTACCGTTATCTGATTACTCGTACCAAATCTAAGCAGGATGACTATCAGTAAAAGTATCTTTGTCGTCGCAGTCGGTCTGGCCTTTCTCGTTTCCTCGTGCAACTTGAAGAAGCGCGCACCGGAGGTGTCCCCGACGGAGGGGAACCTGGAAGTATATTGTGCCGAATCGGTGGCACCTGTGGTGAAGAAGATTGCAGAACAGTTCATGAATTTGTATTCCAAGGCTCACATAACAGTTCACCCGGTGCCTTCGAGGGTTGCGATAGCGAAGCTTCTCAACAACGAGGCAAACCTTGTCGTCACATCGAGGTACTTCAATCAGGGTGAGCTGGATACGATGAAGAAATACGATATCAAGGCGGACTCTCTGAGGATCGCCCTTGATGGGATCGTGGTCATCGTGAACTCGAGGAATCACATCTCACGATTGAACACCGGCCAGCTGCGAAGCGTGTTCACGGGAAAGACGAAGCTGTGGGGAGAATTGGACCCCAATTTCCAGGGAAGAATCATCCCGGCGCTGGAGAGTCCGAACTCCGGAACGCTTGAGCTTTTCAAGGACCGCGTCCTCGGCAGTGAGAATTTTACAGAGGCGTTTCCGTGTACCACGATGGCGAACGTGTACAGCTTCGTGCGCGAGAAGCGGGACGCCATCGGCCTTGTCAGCACCAACTGGCTGAACTCCGGGCCCGCCATTCTCCCCAGCAAGGAGCCGGCACCGCGTGCAATTCAGTTAGCGGAGGTCGACTCCATCGGTATGAAGAATATTGATCCGAACTCTTTCGGGAGCTACTATTATCCGTACCAGGCGCATATCTACAGGCACTACTACCCCCTGACACATCCGGTGTATTTTCTGTCAAGAAATCTTGATGACGGACCAGGGGCCGGGTTCCTGTCGTTTGCAGCGAGCGCCTCCGGCCAACAAATTTTCCTCAACAATGGGCTTGTTCCTGCGACAATGCCCGTAAGACTTGTTCAATTAAACGACCAACCATTATGAAGAAACTTATTGTTCTGACTCTTACACTTGTCCTTTCCATATTCAGCCTGAAGGCTCACGCGCAGGACCCATTGGAGGAGGGGATCGGTCTTCTTCAGAAGAACGACTGCACCGGCGCACTCAAATTATTGAGGCGTGCCGTCAGCGACAGGCCCAACTCAGAGAAGGCTAATCTATATCTCGGCAACGCTTTTCTTTGCCTGAATACTCCAGACAGTGCCGAAGTTTACCTTAAGAAGGCCGTCAACATTGACGAGGAGCTTGCGCCGGCTTACTACGGCCTGGGCCGCGCTTATATGAGTCAGAAGAAATACGCCGAAGCGATCAACAACTTCAACCAGGCGATCACTAACGATGCGAAGAGTGAAGAGTATGTAATCTCCCTGGGGAATGCGTATCTGGCGGCGGATTCGCTGGACCAGGCGACACAGGCGTTCTATAAAGCGCACGACATGGACGACAAGGATCCGCGCGCCCTGGCGGGGATAGCGGATGTTTACAGGGCACAGAATATTTTCGATCCTGCGATCGAGTATTATAAGAATGCCCTGGCCCTGGACTCCACGAGCATTGAAATCAGGCTCAAGCTTGCCAACACTTATCTGAAAAACAACAACGGCGCAGGTGCATACGAGCAGTTTCTGAAAGTCTCCGAGCTTGCCCCCAACAATCCGCAGGGGCAGTATCAGGCAGGTGACCTGCTTTATGTAAACAAGAGGTACAAAGAGGCGTTTCCATTCCTGCAGAAATACCATGAGCTTGACTCGACCGACAACAAAGCGCTCTTCGAACTTGCAGACGATGCTTACAACGCTCATTTGTTTGACGATGCGGTGAGATATTTCCAGGAATACCTTTCCAAGAACCCGAACTCGCTTGAGGCGAAGAAATCGCTGGCCGCGTCATTCTATTTTGAAAAGCAGCCGATGGAGTCATATAACCTCTACAAATCCATGCCTATTGATTCGATGAATGTGAGGGAACTCGTCAGGTACGGTCTTGCAGCCAACGCGGTGCACGACACGGCTATGACAATAGAGACATGGTCGCGTGCGGTCAAGCTTGACACGACGCTGTCGGAAATAGAGTACTTTCTCGCGAACACTCTTTTCGCGGCAAAGCGGTACAACGAAGCGATCGAACATTTTCAGAAGAGGCTGGCACTCGATTCGAATGACGTTGCCGCCAGGCTCAATATGGGTCTCTGCTATTTCATTATAGAGAATTACCAGCAGGCGGTGGCCGCGCTGAGGAAAGTCGTGGAGCTAAAGCCCGACAATTATCAGGGTAATCTGTGGCTTGCGAGGGCACTGATTTTCGACGACTCCCTCGAAAGTGCCAAGGATGTATACCAGAGTTTCATCAAGATAGCTGCAAGCGATACTTCTTCAAATCATTCGTCGGATCTGAACGAGGCTTACCGGCAGACGGCGCTGTACCAGATCATAGCGGGAAGCAAACTATCGAAGGATCGTCCCGACGATGCGAAGAAATTCTACGAGGACGCGCTGAGGAATCTGATGATTGCGGTTAAGTACGACTCGAAGGAGATGAAGACTCACGCTTTGCTGGCTCAGGATTACGCACTCATGGGTAAGATAGATGAAGCGTGTAAGGAGATAAAGCTGGTGTTGAGGTCTGATCCGAAGAATGATCAGATGACCAAACTCCAGAAATCATTGGGTTGCGAGTAACCATTCTTTCGTTGAAGGCGTGATAATTCAGATCACGCCTTTTTTTTATGCAACTTCCGAAACTTCAACCGTAAAATAGGAGAAAAGCTAGTGGAATTAGCACTAATTCTGTCAATCAGCGTGCTTTCACTTTTGTTTGCGGTGTACCTCGCACGTCATATCTTGAAACAGGATCGGGGAACACCCGAAATGCAAAAGATCGGAGACGCTATCCGCCAGGGTGCCGAAGCGTTTCTGAAGAGACAGTACTCGACGATAGCTATGCTTAGCGTCGTTACCGCCGGAATAATATTTGTGCTTTATGCATTTGTAAGAAGCCCGATGCCGAACGATCCGGTTGACCCGGTCCGGTTGGCTTCTTATACTGCGCTTGCCTTTCTGTTCGGAGCTCTCTGTTCGGGCGTCGCAGGCTTTATAGGTATGTTCGTTTCAATAAGGGCTAATACCCGGACGGCGAGCGCGGCAATGACATCGCTCAACCGCGCCCTGCAGATCTCGATGAGAGGAGGCGCCGTCTCCGGCTTGTTCGTCGTTGCGATGAGTCTTCTCGGTGTCGGCGGACTCTTCGGTGCGCTTCAGGTTATGGGTACTCCGATTGAGAAGATACCTTTCATGATAGTCGGATTTGGATTCGGCGCATCATTTGTCGCCCTGTTTGCTCAGCTCGGCGGCGGAATCTACACGAAAGCCGCCGACGTCGGAGCTGATCTCGTAGGCAAGGTCGAAGCCGGGATCCCCGAAGACGATCCGCGAAACCCGGCGGTGATAGCGGACCTGGTCGGCGATAACGTCGGCGATTGCGCCGGCCGTGGAGCCGACCTATTCGAGTCCACAGCAGCCGAGAATATCGGAGCTATGATCCTCGGCGTGGCATTGTTCCACTTCTTCGGACTGAAAGGAATCATGTTTCCGCTTGTCGTCCGCGCATTCGGACTTATCGCGTCTATAATCGGCGTGATGGCCGTCAGGACACGCGAAGACGTGGATCCGATGAAGGCGTTAAATCGCGGTTATTATATCACATCTTTACTTGCGGCCATCGGGTTCTTTATCGGTTCCCGCTGGCTTCTCTATACACCTAATGCACCGAACGCCTGGCTGTTCTTTTTCGCCGCGGGTGTCGTCGGAATCCTGACAAGCATTGCGTTTGTTTATATCACGCAGTATTTCACGGAATACAAATACAGGCCGGTCAAGTCGATCGCCGAAGCTTCACAGACGGGACCCGCAACCAACATCATCACGGGATTTGCTGTCGGACTCGAGTCGACATGGATGCCTGTCATCACGATCTCTGCCGCGATCATCGGATCCTATTATCTCGGTTTGGCAACCGGTATCCCGAACGCAGGACTTTTCGGGACTGCGGTCGCTACGATGGGCATGCTCGGAACGGCGGCATACATTCTTGCCATGGATACCTTCGGTCCGATCACCGACAATGCCGGCGGCATAGTGGAGATGAGCGGTCAACCGGAAAATGTCAGGAAGAAGACTGATCGCCTGGACGCGATCGGGAACACCACGAAAGCGCTGACAAAAGGGTACGCTATCGGTTCTGCTGCGCTAGCTGCGTTCCTGCTCTTCTCTGCGTACATAGATGATGTGAACGTGCTCCTGAAGGAGAAAGGTCTGCCGGCAATGGCATCGGTTAACATTGCAAGACCCGAAGTTTTTGTGGGTGCGCTATTAGGTGCCGCGCTCGTCTTCCTCTTCAGCTCGCTTGCGATTAAAGCGGTCGGAAAAGCCGCCTACTATGTTATAAATGACGTGCGGGCACAGTTCAGAGAGAAGCCGGGAATCCTTGCCGGAACGGAGCAGCCGGATTACGGCCGCACTGTCGACATCGTTACGCGCGGTGCACTGCGCAGCATGGTCGGCCCCGGACTCCTCGCGGTCGGAACACCGATCGCGGTCGGAGTGATCTTCAGGCTGTTCAATGTCGGCGCGGAGGCCGTGGCGGCGCTCCTGATGGTCGGCACGATTGCAGGAATACTCATGGCGATACTGCTTAACAACGGCGGTGGCGCCTGGGACAATGCCAAGAAGTACATCGAGACCGGCATGTTCGGCGGAAAGAAGAGCGAGCCCCACAAGGCCGCGGTCGTCGGGGACACGGTCGGCGATCCCTTCAAAGATACGGCGGGTCCCTCGCTGCACGTCCTGATAAAACTGCTTGCGACTATCACTTTGGTTCTCGCGCCTTTGTTCGTCTGAAGTCTCGACGGATTTTCTGTTTCCGTAAGGGCAGGAAGAAATTCCTGCCCTTTTTCTTTTCTCAGGTCGGTGCCGCATTTTTCCCCCGCTGAAACCTTGCGGTGAATGGCATCGTAGATAATAACATGTTTCAACTTCGAGGCAATAAAAGCGGAGAATTTAACATGAAAAGAGTACTGTCTGGCGCAATTTTGGGGATATTCGTCCTGATTTCGACGGCTGCAGCTGAAAAGTATTCACGCACCGAGACAAGGTTCTTCACGATCTCCCCGAAAGGCAAAGTTGTGGTCGAGAACGTAAACGGTTCTATCAAGGTCGAGGCATGGGACAAGAACCAGGTTTCGCTCGAGGTGACTAAAACTGTCAGGGCGAGCGATAACGAGGAAGCAGAGGAGTATTTCGCAGACTTGAGGGTCGATATTAATTCCGGCGACGATTTCCTCGAAGTGAAAACACATTATCCGCATGATTGGGGAGGCGGTTTCTTTGACTGGCTCTTCCACGGCGGATCCAGGTATGGCGGGGTGGAGTACGTGCTTAAAGTCCCCGCGACGGTTGATCTGGAGGTCGGTTCAACGAACGGAAATATAGATGTCAGGGCGGTGGTCGGAGTGATAAAGGCGCGTTCTACGAACGGGCGCATTGAACTTGAAGATGTAGGAGGCGTAGTTGACGGCCACACGACCAACGGTGGAATCACGGCACACCTCGGCGACAAGGTGGTGTTCAGACAGCTCAAACTCAGCACCACCAACGGTGGAATATCTGTCTACTGCCCGGAGGGGATAGATGCCGATGTCTCCGCCCATACTACAAACGGAGGAATCCACACCGATTTCCCGATCACTATTGACGGGAATTTCAGCGGCAGGAGCCTGGAGGGTAAGATTAATAACGGCGGGAATGAAATGTACCTTCACACGACCAATGGTGGAATCAACATCTATAAAGAGTAAAACAGAGAGTAGGCAGCGAAGCGAAGGGCGGTAGATCCTTCGCAACACCCCGGCAATGTGCTCGCTCATATTGCCGGTTTTTTTATCGTCGGCCTTTCGGAAAATATCGGGCGTTGCCGCTCCGCTGGAAATCGTCGAAGCAGTTCATGCTGGACAAATCGACCCGTTGTTGAGTCCCTCACTCACGTTGTTTTTTCGGCGCTCGGGCGGTAATTTAATATGCACATGAGGAAAGCAATTCAGCGTATAATAACATTCGGGAGCATGGTCAGATTCTCGCATACGCTTTTTGCAATGCCTTTCGCGCTCACCAGTGTCGTCCTTGCCTCTTTGAGTCACCGTGTCACGTTGTCTGAGATCGTGTGGATACTCGTCGCGATGGTCGGCGCAAGATCCGCCGCGATGGGTTTCAACAGGATCGTCGACAGGGATTTTGACGCAAGGAATCCGCGAACGAGGAACCGCGAGCTTCCGACTGAGAAGATATCCGTTGCCGAGGCGACGGTGTTCGTCATCGGCGCGTCGTTACTTCTTGTTCTGGCTGCGCATGAGCTGAATCCGCTCTGTCTCTATCTGTCTCCGGTCGCGTTGGGTGTAGTCTTCTTTTATTCCTTCACGAAGCGTTTTACATGGCTTTCTCACCTGTTTCTCGGGCTCGGAATGGGATTGGCACCGGTTGGGGCGTGGCTTGGTATCGCCGGCGAGTTCGCGCTGGCGCCGGTAATACTAGGATTGACCGTGGTCTCGTGGGGAGCGGGTTTCGATATCATCTACTCGATGCAGGACCTTGGCTACGACGACGAAGTCGGACTCTTTTCTATGCCGAAATCTCTCGGAGTCAGGAAGGCCCTGGTTATTTCTTCGGCGTTGCACGCGATTGCCTTCGCCCTCCTTCTGTCTCTCAAGTTCATGCTTCCGCTCCGGGGTATATATCTCGTCGGACTCGCGGTTGTCGGTGTTACGCTGATCCACCAGCACAGGATTGTGCGGCCGAACGATCTGAGTAAACTGAATTTCGCTTTCTTCAACATGAACGCGTATTTAAGTGTCGGGCTGTTTCTTTTCACGTTTGTAGATGTGGTGACGAAGATGGGGTGATTGGGGAGGAAGAAAGAAGGGGAAGAGGAAAACAGGTGAAGAGGCGAAAAGTGAAAGAGGTAATAAGGTGAAAAGGACAAAAGACAAAACGGTGAAAAGGAAGTAGGGAAGAAGGGGAATCATTTGGCTGGGATATCAAGAGAGAAGGCCGGCGAAACCGATCAGAACACCGGAGCGAAGAAGGTGACAAGCTCGGGGATCAGCATCGAGAGATTATATGGCCCGGAGGAGTTCGATTATGTCGGTAAGCTGGGATTTCCCGGCGAGTATCCGTTTACCAGAGGTGTTTATCCTACGATGTACCGGGGCAGACTCTGGACGATGCGGCAATACGCGGGTTTCGGGAGCGCGGAGGAATCGAACAGGCGATACCGTTATCTCCTCGACCAGGGAATCACGGGACTTTCAGTAGCGTTCGATCTCCCGACGCAGATAGGATACGATTCCGACGATCCGATGAGCGAAGGGGAGGTCGGCAGAGTAGGTGTTGCCATCGATTCGCTCGAAGACATGGAGCGGCTGTTCGAGGGAATTACGCTCTCCGGCGTTACTACTTCCATGACTATTAATTCCACCGCCGCGATCCTCCTGGCAATGTACATCGCGGTCGCAAAGAAACAGGGGGCCGATCTCGCAAAAATTTCCGGGACGATTCAGAACGACATCCTCAAGGAGTATATAGCCAGGGGTACGCATATTTATCCGCCGGCTCCATCGCTTCGCCTCGTCACAGACATATTTGCTTATTGCGCTTCGCAGCTTCCGAGCTGGAACACGATTTCGATCAGCGGCTACCACATCCGCGAAGCGGGAGCGACGGCAGTGCAGGAGCTCGCCTTCACATTCGCGAATGCGATTGAATATATCCGGGCAGCACAGTCGGCCGGTTTGGATTTCGACAGCTTCGGGAGCCAGCTGTCTTTTTTCTTCAATGCACACAATGATTTCTTCGAAGAAATTGCCAAGTTCAGGGCGGCCAGGCGCTTATGGGCTTGGATCGCGAAGGAAAAGTTCGGTGCTGAAAATCCGGAAGCCATGAAACTGCGATTCCACGCACAGACTGCGGGTTCCACATTGACAGCCCAGCAAATAGATATCAATGTCGTGCGTACGACTTATCAGGCACTCGCCGCCGTGCTGGGCGGTTGCCAGTCGCTCCACACCAACAGCAGGGACGAAGCGCTTGCTCTCCCGACGGAGGAGTCGGTAAGCCTTGCTCTCAGAACACAACAGATAATCGGCTTCGAATCCGGTGTGTCGAACACAATCGATCCTTTCGGCGGCTCTTATTTCGTCGAGAAGCTGACGGATGAAATTGAGGATCGTGTGAAGAAGTATCTCGAAAAGATCGAGTCAATGGGCGGAGCCGTCAAGGCCATTGAGGCCGGTTACTTCCAGGCGGAAATTGCGAAGAGTGCATACGAGTACCAGAGAGAGATAGAATCGAAAAAGAAGATTATAGTGGGTGTCAACGAATTCGCCGACGCTGACAAAGGCGAACCGAAGATTTTCGAACTCGACCCGAAGGTCAGGGAAGCGCAGGTGGAGAGTTTAAAGAGGCTAAGGGGAAGGCGGGACACCGAGAACGTAAAAAGGTCGTTGGACAGGTTGAAGCGAGAGTCGAGAGGGAGGGTGAATCTTATGCCGGTGATTATAGAGGCCGTCGAGAATTACGCGACGCTGGGTGAGATTTCCGGGGCGCTGAGGGAAGTCTGGGGGACTTACCAGTCCTGACTTCGGCTGCCGTAAATTTCTTTACGGCAGAAGGTCACGGCATATCGGCTGCCAGGTCGGATTGCGGACGGGGTCTCCGCTCTGTCATTCCTGTTGAACTTTGAGTTTGCATATCTCGTTATCTATCTTGAATGTACTACACCGTATAATGTGAGATGCGTGCCGCCCGAGACAGAATGGCACGCCGGGTCAGGATTTTTAAGGATTGAGTTTAGTGGAAGGTTTTTGAGCGAAGATGGAGACAAACACAAAAGACGTCGCGAAGGAGATCCTGAGAAATCTCCACGAGGTTCCGGACCAGAGTTCGTTCGGGATACAGGCGAAACGCAGAACGCAGGAGTTTGCCGACAAACTTCTTGCCGTGCTTTTCCCTCATTTCAGCTCGGACTCGAATCATTCGGAGAGCGACGTTTTTGCCCGCCTTGTGATGATCGAACAGGATTTGCGGAAGCTTCTCGCCCCGTTCCTTGCGGAGAAATCGAGCAAAGTCGATGAGATAGCCGCAGGATTCATTGAAAAGCTGCCGGATATTCAATGTGCACTCTGGCTCGATGCCGAAGCTATCAACACAGGCGATCCTGCATCGGAGAGCGTCGACGAGGTCATACTCGCATATCCCGGCTTTATGGCCATTGGAATTTACAGGCTTGCTCACGAGCTTTACCGCGCCGGAGTTCCGATATTGCCGAGGCTGCTTACCGAGTATGCACACCAGATGACGGGAATAGACATTCATCCCGGGGCGCAGATAGGCAGCTCGTTTGCCATCGACCACGGGACCGGCATCGTGATCGGAGAATCCACAGTTATCGGGGGCAACGTGAAGTTATATCAGGGAGTAACTCTTGGCGCGCTCAGCGTAGACAAAAATATGGCCAAGTCTAAACGTCACCCGACCGTCGGGGATAATGTAGTCATATACGCTCAGGCTGTGATACTTGGCGGTGAGACGGTTGTGGGGCATGACAGCATGATTGGTGGCAACGTCTGGCTGACCCACAGTGTACCGCCGTTTTCGGTGGTGTATCAGAAGAGTGAGACGGTGATCCAGCAGCAGGACGACCGCACGGGTGTAATTAATTTTGTGATATGACGAGATAATCTACGATAGTACAGGAGGTCGAAATGAAGATACGAAATATAATTGAAGCGATCGGGGACACTCCACATATACGAATAAATCGCTTGTTCGGTGAAAAGGAAGTCTGGATGAAGCTCGAGCGTCAGAATCCCGGCGGGAGCATTAAGGACCGAATCGGAATAGCGATGATCGAAGACGCCGAAAAGCGCGGCGTGCTGAAAAAGAACACGGTCATCATCGAACCGACATCCGGCAACACGGGTATCGGCCTCGCGATGGCTGCAGCGGTGAAGGGATACGAGTTGATACTGGTGATGCCGGAATCGATGTCTGTGGAGCGCAGGAGGATCATGACCGCATACGGCGCCAAGCTTGAACTGACGCCGCGGGAAAAGGGGATGAAAGGTGCGATTGAACGCGCAAACGAGCTGACAGCAACGCTCCCGTCAGCCTGGATCCCTCAGCAATTCGAAAATCCGGCTAACGTGGAAATTCATGCCCGCACCACCGCAAAGGAAATAATCAAGGATTTCCCCAAAGGCTTTGATGCGCTCGTCACCGGCGTCGGCACGGGCGGCCACATCACCGGTGTCGGGCGGGTATTGAAGAAGAAATTTCCCAAGATGAAAGTGTATGCCGTCGAGCCGGACCTCTCGCCGGTAATCAGCGGCGGTCAGCCCGGGCCCCATTCTTTGCAGGGACTTGGTGCCGGGTTCATTCCGAAGAACCTCGATACTAAAATCATCGACGGCGTGATAACTGTGTCAAAGGAAGAGTCTTACGCTTACACCGTGCGCGCGGCGAAAGAGGAAGGAATATTGGTCGGCATCTCGACGGGAGCGGCGCTCGCCGCAGTCGCGAAGAAACTTGCGGAGGACAAGTCGCTGAAGAAAGTCCTTACGTTCAACTACGACACGGGGGAACGATATCTATCGGTTGACGGGTTGTTTTAGACCTCAATTGCGACTCACTTCCTATGATGTATGCTGAAGCAATGTGAGTCGCAACTGGAACTCACCTTATAGCCTGTTCGAGGACGGTCGCGGCATCTGTCTTCTCGTCACGGTACTTCACGATGACAGGCGTGTAGACAGAGAGCTTGTTTTTTGCGGCGAAATCTCCCGCAAGGGTCCTCGAGCCTGGAACAACGACCGCCCCCTCCGGGATCATTAAAGGTTTTCCCTTTTCCTTTCTATGGACAGTCTCTCTGACAAGGTCGTAAACCGGAGTCGAGCCGGTAATGACGCACCCGGCTCCTATCACGGCGCGCCTCTTGACGATCGTCCCTTCGTAGATCCCGCAGTTCCCTCCCACCATGACTTCGTCTTCGATGATGATCGGCATCGCGCCGACCGGCTCCAGAACGCCCCCTATCTGTGTACCGGCGCTGATATGTGCCTTCCGCCCTATTTGCGCGCATGAGCCGACGAGTGTGTGCGAATCGAGCATCGTTCCCTCCCCGACGTACGCACCGACGTTGACATAAGACGGAGGCATGATGACGACGCCGGGAGAAAGATAGGCGCCGCGCCTTATGGCAGTTCCGCCAGGTACGACCCTTATCTGGTTCTCAGCACTGATGTCCTTAATCGGAAAAGTGTGCTTGTCAAAAAACTGGCTGCTGCATGCGTCCTCGACTTTTACGAGCTTGCCGATTCGAAAGGCGAGGAGGATCCCTTTCTTGACCCACTCGTTGACGCGCCACCCGGTCGGCGAAGTATGGTCGCGTTCTGCGGCCCGAATCTCGCCGATATCGAGGAGATCCAGGAACCGCTCGACGTTCGACTCCGCCTCGAGGCTCAACTCGTGAATCTCGTACAGCTTATCGATTTCTGCTATCAGAAGCTCTCTGCTCATTATTTTGCCGGAACCTGTATGAGTTCAAGTTCATTCAAAATCTCTTTTAGCTTGGCTCTCGTCGATTCCATCGGTGCAAGTAGCGGCAGCCGGTAGACCTCTTCTATCATTCCCATCATCGCGAGCGAAGCCTTAACAGGGATCGGGTTGGATTCGATGAAGTTCGCGTTCATGAGCGGAAGGAGTTTATAGTGCAGCTTTCTTGCATTTTCAAGGTCGCCAGCCAGGGCATACCTGACCATGTCGCTGAAAAGCTTCGGCACTTGATTAGCCACGACGGATATTATCCCGTCTCCGCCCAGCGCAATAAGAGTGAACGCAAACTGGTCGTCGCCGGAATAGACGGCGAAATCAGCCGGTCTTCCTCTCAGTATTTCCATCATCTGCGGGACGTTGCCGCTCGCCTCTTTTACGGCATAAACGTTCGGTATCTCTTCAGCCATCCTGATGGTCGTTTCAGCTGCTATGTTGCTGCCTGTCCGG
>JAJYOS010000373.1 GCA_021796055.1 Bacteroidota bacterium | reverse complement strand
TCTGAACAATACTCCCGACAGGGTCCCGTTCAGCGATTTGTTCGACACTAAAACAGCGAAGCAGGTCATGTTCCAGGGGAGAAGCGTGGTCGGGGGAATTTACATCAAGATGCTAAGCAAATAGGAGCGATTTTAAATGACACGAAAATTATTTGTACTACTGACTCTCTCGCTCGTAATCTCTTCAATGGCACTTGCTCAGAAGCCAGACTCGCAAAACGCATGCGCGGTCAGAGTGGAAGGGGGAAGTGTAGGCATCTATTATGGAGGAAAGGCAAGGCTGAGCGGCGGGTTACCTCTCCTGCAGTCGGGCAATTCATCGATAAAAGACGTCTCGCAGTCGAACGAAAGAATTAAATTCGAAACATCGTTGAAGCCGATAGACGTAAACGTCGTGCCGGGGAAGACCGGCGACGTAGTATCGTTATTCCTCTCTCCGAACGGCAACGAATCCGACAGCGGGAACAACTTTGTGGGATTCTTCTTCAGGGAGGTCCCGGGTTTCGATGAGGGGGTCTCGCTTTTGAGATACGGTCCGTGCTACTGCTGGTCGACGCCCGTTAAGATCGACAGCGTCGGAAAGCTTGAGAAGTGGAACGTGCAATTCTTCTACTGGAAATATTCCGACGGCATTTACGGTGCCGCTATGCCGCTTTCAGGCCGCGGCTACCGGACCACCCTAGGACAGGACGACGGAAGTTTTGGCTGCGAGTCGGTAAGTTACTACGACGGCATGAAGGAGGAGAACATACCGCAGATGGCGATCGGCTTCGGAAAGAACCCGTACAAACTCTTCAGAGACATTTATGAGGATGGACTCAATTCCATAGGCAAGAGTCAGGACTTCATCGGAAACAAGAGTTACCCGAAAGTGTTCGACGGCATCGGATGGTGTTCGTGGAACGCGTCGGTGTACGGGACTAAGCTCAACGAGCATCTCCTTCTCAGCGCGGCGAAAGGTTTCGACGACGGTGGTTTTCCAGTGAAGTGGTTCCTCATAGATGATGGATGGTTCAACAATACGAAAGGAGAGCTGAATTCATTTACGCCCGACGCGACGAAGTTTCCGGGTGGATTCAAGCCGGTAATAAATGAACTAAAGAGTGAGTATCACATCGATTACGTCGGAATCTGGCATGCTCTCGACGGATACTGGAACGGAATAAATCCCGATTCTCCTCTCGGGAAAGAATTCAAAGACTATTTATTCGCCTGGCCGCGAGATGCAAAGACGGCAGCCGACAGGCATTACTTCATCACCCCGGATTCGAAAGGGATCACGAAATTCTATGACGATTTTCATAAGTATCTCGCCGGCCAGGGATTCTCGTTCGTGAAGGTGGACAATCAGCTGGTCACACAGGCGATGTCTCCGGGTAACTTCCCGATATTCAAGGGTGCGGAGGAGATTCACGACGCGCTCAACGCATCCGTGGCAAAATATTTTCACGATACCATGATCAACTGCATGGACATGACTCCCGAAGCTTATCTGAATTTCGGTTCGACGGCCGTCGCCCGTGCCGAGGATGACTACTGGCCGGAGTACGATACGGCTCATGCGAGAAATTACTGGTTCCAGCGCGCGGGTCAACATTTACTCCAGGAGGTTTACAACTCCATCTATTTTTCGCAGATGGTTTACCCTGATTACGATATGTTCGAGTCTATCAACCCGGCCGCGCCGATTTACGCCATAGCGCACGCGATCAACGACGGTCCAACGTATATCACCGACAAGGTCGGCGAGCACGACTTTTCCGTCCTGCGCCCGCTCGTCTATTCTGACGGCACGCTGCTTCGCGCTGACATGGCTCCTCTCCCGACGGAGGACTGCCTCTTCAACGTCAACGCGCCGAAGCCATTCAAGGCATTTTCGATGGATGGGAAGATCGGGCTGCTGGGAGTTTGGAACTGCGTCGATTCAAACATAGTATCGGGTAGCCTTAAGCCTTCCGATGTCAATGGGATAGAAGGCGGAAAATTCGCCGTGTATGAATATTTCAGCAAATCGCTCGTCATCGCAGACAAGAATCAATCGATCCCATTCTCACTCCCAGGATATGGATACGGCCTGTACTACATCGTTCCGATTGAAGACGGAAACGCGGTCATTGGCCTGGTCGACAAATACAATGCTCCGGCCGCGATTATAGGATCGAAAATTACGCCGCATGAGATCAGGACGGTACTCCATGAAGGGGGAGAGTTCGCGGCCGTCGTCGCGAACATGCCTTCGAGTGTGAAAGTTGACGGGAAGGAGTCGGCGTTCACGTACGACAACCATTTACTGACCGTGCGTATACCCGTCTCGGCGAGATCAGGTCGTGTAAATGTTGACATAAAGTTGTAGCTTCTCATAACGCGGCAAAGGTCTTTGTAAAGACTTAGTCAGGGAACACCGGGCAAATATTCTGATGCGCCGTCCGCCCAAAACTAGAGCGGCGGGCGGCTCCAGAGAAAACCAACCTGAGCCGGAAGTCCGCATTTCAAAATCCATATTCGCGAGGATAATATGAGCTCCGTCAAAATCATCAATGAAAAGGGAATACCGAACCTGCCATGGGAGGATAAACCTTCCGGCTACAACAAGCCGGTCTGGCGTTACTCGAAGAATCCCGTCATACCAAGAGACCTCCTTCCAACTTCCAACAGTATTTTCAACAGCGCGGTGGTCGCGCGCGACGGCGAGTTCGCGGGGGTGTTCCGGTGCGATAATTGGGCGAGACAGATGAGACTTCATCGCGGCTTCAGCAAGGATGGACTTAAATGGAACATCGACCCCGAACCGCTGAGATTCGAATGTGAAGACGAAGAGATCGGAACTTTCGTGTACGGCTATGATCCGAGAGTAGTCTGGATAGAGGATAGGTACTATGTAACGTGGTGCAATTACTATCACGGTCCGACGATCGGCATGGCATGGACCAAAGATTTTCAGACATTTCATCAGCTTGAAAACGCTCTTCTCCCCTATAACAGGAACGGAGTCCTCTTTCCGAGAAAGATAAACGGGAATTACGTCCTCCTTTCGCGACCGTCCGACAGAGGTCACACGCCCTTTGGTGACATATTTCTGAGCGAAAGCCCTGACCTGACTTACTGGGGAAAACACAGGTTTGTTATGGGGACCGTCGGGGATTCATGGCAGTACACGAAGATCGGAAGCGGACCGATACCGATCGAGACTTCCGAAGGCTGGCTTCTTCTTTATCATGGAGTTCTGCAATCATGCAACGGTTTTGTCTACAGTATGGGCGCGGTCCTGTTGGATCTGGACAAACCGTGGAAGGTCGTCGCGCGGACTCAACCTTATATCCTCTCGCCGCAGACCCAATACGAATGCGTCGGCGACGTGCCGAACGTTGTTTTCCCCTGTGCTATGTTGTGCGACGCGCCGACAGGGAGGCTTGCCATCTATTACGGCGCTGCCGACACCGTGACGGGGCTCGCGTTCACAGCGGTCGATGAACTGGTTGCGTTCATGAAAAGTTATCCGCAGAGATGAGTCGAGGTCTGGGCAGTTAGAAGAATATTCCGTTCCTGAGGAGGGGGCAATCGTGATATTCGAAGCTCTGCAAATGGCCGGTGTATACGACACGGTTCTCTATCGCGTATCGCGACGCTTTTGCGAGTTCCGCAGAAGTCCAATGCAATTGTAGAACGTTCTTCTTCGCTTTCTGTCGAAGCTGTCCTCAAAACGGCGAAAGTCATTCTCGCACTCTCTTATCGGGAAGCAATGCTTCGGAAACGGCGGATTCCCACCAGGAACAGTCAGGAAAGGCAGCATGGGGGCGACTTTCCTGCTTTTGGGACAGCCTCGATATTTGCATGAAGCCGCAAGGGAGGACAATTTCGTCCCGTGAGGGACGAGATGTTGCCCGAAGAAGAACTTATCACGAGCCAACAAAACTCTCTCCCGCTGGAAAAAATCATCCCTCTTCTCTAATATTAAGCGTTCAGGGCTGTTGAGATTCTAAGATCATTCCGTCTCGCGGAGACGCGTCGTGCATTTGGCAGAAGAGGGTTAAGGTATGCAATTCGGCTATTTCGACGATGAGAGGTACGAGCATGTAATTGCGTGTCTCGACGCTCCAGCATCGTGGAGACCCTTCCTGCTTCGCTCAACTCGACCACTCCTAAACCGACATACAACCTTGCCAGTAGGAACGCACGTATAACTCTTCATCAAGTGCAATTGACAGGTGGTGGTCGAGGATCGTGCTGCTGTTGATGGATTGCGCAATTCGATGTTGCACAAACAATTGGACGACCTTATGTCGTCTGTGTCGTGACTGAAAAATGAGAATGCCTTAAGACAATTCGCAGTAGTCACTCAATTCAAAGGAGCTGTTATGACAACGGAAAGTCGGAAGTTGTCGTTCTGGGAGAAAACGGGTTATGGATGCGGCGACTTTGCGTCTGTTTTGTTCTGGCAGACCATCATGGTTTATCTTCTGTTTTTTTACACGGACGTGTTCGGGCTGGCCGCGGCGGCGGCAGGCACAATGACCGCTGTGTCGAGAGTCCTCGACGCGTTCTTCGATGTCGGCATAGGCATGACCGCCGACAGGACAACGACACGCTGGGGTAAATTCAGACCTTATTTGATCTGGATGGCGCTTCCGCTGGCGATCGCGGCGGTGCTCGCCTTCTCGACCCCTAACTTTTCCCCTACCGGCAAACTGGCTTATGCATACGTGACTTTCATCGCGTTCATGTTCTTTTATTCGGCCATCAATATTCCCTACACATCGCTGCTTGGCGTCATAAGCGGCGAGCCGGATGAGAGGACGAGCGCGTCGTCGTTTAAATTCGTCGGAGCTTACACTGCCGGGATAGTCGTTTCCGCTACCGCGCTCCCGCTTGCGGAATACTTCGGAGGCGGGAGCAGCGCGAAGGGGTGGCAAACGACAATGTCTTTATATGCGATAGTAGCGATTGTCTTTTTCGTCATTACTTTCCTATCGACGCGCGAGCGGATACAGCCGATTGCCAAGGAAAAGACTTCAATCAGGAACGATCTCAAAGACATCGTTGGGAACACGCCGTGGGTGATTCTGTTCTCAGTGACGATCCTTTTGATCCTTTTTGTCTGCATAAGGCTCAGCATAACGGTGCACTATTTCAAGTATTACATTGGAACCCAGGAGGTAATGATATTCGGAAAACTGCACAGTTACGACTTCGAGTGGCTCGCGTCAGCGTTCAACGTGGTGGGTCAGGCTGCTTCGCTTGTCGGCGTCATCCTCGTCCCATGGTTCTCGCGAAAGCTCGGCAGAAAGAACGCGGCGATCGCGCTGTTTACGGGCGCGATAGTTTTCACGGCGCTCTTTTTCTTCCTCCGACCGGGCGATCTCTTCTGGATATTTTTGCTTCAGATCCTAAGCTCGTTAGCAGGCGGTCCTGTCTCTCCGCTCCTTTGGGCAATGTACGCCGATACGGCCGATTATTCCGAATGGAAAACAGGAAGGCGAGCCACCGGACTGGTCTATTCGGCATCGATCATGTCTAATAAGCTGGGGTGGGCGGTCGGGACGATGTTTGCCGGTTGGATACTCGCCATGACGGGGTTCCAGGCGAACATCGCGCAAAATGCAGGAGTACTGGCGGGCCTGAAATCTATGATGAGTATTATACCGGCGGTCCCTGGCGTAATTGCTCTAATACTTCTTATCTTCTTCTATAAGTTGGATGAGCCGGCAATGGATAGGATAAAATCCGAGATCGGCGCACGGAGAGAAGCTGCTGGTGTAACAGGTTAATTGAGGAAGATATATGCAATACGGTGAATTCGACGACAAGAATAATGAGTACGTGATTACCCGCCCCGACACGCCAAAACCGTGGAGCAACTACCTCGGCTCCACAGAGTACGGCGCGATCGTTACTAATAATGCCGGCGGCTACAGTTTCTACAGGTCCGGCGGCATGGGAAGATTTGTTCGGTTCAGATTCAATTCCATACCGGCCGATCAGCCCGGAAGGTACATTTATATACACGATCATGGAGCGAGAGACTATTGGTCGGCTTCATGGCAGCCCGTCGGTAAACCGCTCGGCAAGTTCAAGTCAATCTGCCGGCATGGCACGGCTTACACAGTGATCGAATCTCAATACAGCGGTATCAAATCAGAAGTGACATACTTCGTTCCACTCGGCCGCTCGTTCGAGATATGGAAGGTAAGGATCACGAATGCGTCCAAGAAGAAACGAAATATGAGCGTCTTCAGTTATCTAGAGTACGCGGGGAATTGGAACGCGATTGACGATCTGTTGAACATTCAGTATGTGCAATACATCGCCCGGATGAGCGTCATCGACGGCATCATCGATCATGGCACGAACGTAAACGTCCCATCGCAACCGGAGAATTTCAAGGAGAAAGACCAGGAGCGACATACTTATCAGGCCATATGCGGCGCGAAGGTTGTCGGTTTCGATACTGACCGCGAGGCCTTCCTCGGTCCGTACAGGACTTACGCCAATCCCGTCGCCGTAGCGAGCGGTAAATGTTCGGACAGCCTTGCTTACGGTGATAATCCGTGCGGAGCTTTGCAGGTTAAGTTCGCGCTTTCTCCGGGGCAGTCCAAAGAACTTCTTGTCATCGCCGGGATCGGGAGCGCGGACCAGGAGGGAAGGGAAGCG
>JAJYOS010000372.1:3921-6651 GCA_021796055.1 Bacteroidota bacterium | reverse complement strand
CACACTTTGTAGAACCGGTAAATCAAAATAACCATGAGCTCCGTAGGAGCGACCGGTACCGCTTGAAATGTTCTGGTCGTCATTTTTTCCGAATGTCGATCGTGAGACTCGGGGGAATGGACGCCGTTCCTGACACGGCCTTGGGCGGGTTTCGCAAAGGGATAATATAGGGAAACGCGGCCTCTTTACTTCAACCTGTCATCGTGAGGCTCGCGAAGCGGGCCGTGACGATCCCCTTAATGAAACCTCCACACGGGCACCGTTTGCTTGTGCGGCAAAAGCGGTATACATTTATGGAAATCATCTGGGCAAATATTGGTAGACGAATCAGGGTTATCGGCATCCATTAAAAATGGACGCCTCCGCAAGAGCGCTAAACCCCGAAGGGGTTTTGTGAGTGGAGAGCTGTCCGTTTCTAACGGATGGCGACGATGAGGAGCCCGACCATGGACGAATCACAGGTACGTGGCTGCACGCCGAAGTGCGTTTCGGCACGCAGGCGTGCTTCGCTGTTCGTCTGGCTGGAAAAGGAAAGCGGACGGAAGGGCGGGATATTCACGCGAAAGCAGCTTGAAGATGGGTTCACCTTTGAGGGGCAGATGATCGCCCTCGTCGGACCGACGGGCATTGCTTCACATAATATGATATGGCCTGAGAAAAAATGGCGTTAAGAGAATTTCGGAGCGGAGCGTTAAGAAACAAATATTCGGCTCGTGCCGACTGTAAGGCTATGACGCATATTATTTGTTTTAGCTCCGCGATGAAATTCTTAGCCATTTTTTCTCCAGCCTTGATCTTTTCTTTGGTTCTTTCTTTTCTATCAAGAGAAAAGAAAGAACGTTACCAGGAACGCGGTACAATGCATATCGAAGGGGTACCGTTCAATGACGGCTGTTCACTTTCTTTTGTCACGCAAAAGAAAGTGAACCGAAAGTCCCGCCTTGCGGGATCCCGCATCATCTGTATGACTATAATGTCGGAGCGGGAAAAACGTGCCCTGCGAAAATGGGAATGGCATCCGGATGTCTCGTCCCCCATGCAGGGAGGCGATTTCAATATACGGTGGTCCCCGCATGATCGGTGAGAATCCTGAAATCGCCTCTGACGACACTTTAGAAGATTCTCTCGGAAGGGGACTCGACCCCATTTTCGCAATGGGATCTCAGAGAGATGTCGCAATCATGACACTTCCATGGCTACACGAGCAGGCGTTTCGTATGATGGTACTCGATGCCTACAGCGACAACTGCACCGTCTGCCATCTGAAGCACACCGAGCTTCTCGACGCGGCGCAGATCATAGCGGATGGCGAGCCTCACGGCGAGCCTGTCGTACCGAACGGACTTTCGCTCTGTAAAATCCATCATGGAGCATACGACGCGAACATAATCGGCATAACTCCAGACTACATCATTAAAGTCAGAGAAGATGTTCTCGATGAGCACGACGGGCCGATGCTGAAGCATGGACTGTGCGAAGCATCTCGTCCGCAGAAATCTGCGGACGGACAGGAGCTCCACGATCATAAGATCATTCTACCGCACGGCAAGTCCGACTGGCCGGATAGGGAAAGGCTGGAGTGGAGGCATGAGAAGTTTAGGGCAACGGCTACATGCGATGAGACGATGGGGTGAAGCAAAGCGTAGCGGATTGGTTCGACTGCGGGTTTGTTAATTTTGAGACGGGGGCGTAAATTGGCGCATTGGTATGCAACGGGCGCAGAAGAGTAGCACCTCCTTTACCGTCAACTGATATGTATATAAACGGTATGCAGAAGTATGACTATGGAGAGTAAGTACAAATTCATCAGGCTCGAAAAGGTCTTGCTAAGGAATTTCTCCTTGTTCGTCAAAAGAGGCAAGGTGCAGGATATCGACGAGACTATTCGAGAAGGGGTATACTGCTTGGCCGGTGCAAACGGGCTGGGGAAAACAACTTTCCTAAATGCAATTAATTATGGATTGACCGGCATTGTCTTAGAGCCTAACAAGGAAGTCTATTCACCAGGCGAAATAGTCAGATCTAACCACTCATACACAGAGAGGTACTTTAGTGGAAGAGTGAGGAGAGAAGAAGAGAGCAAAGCAGAAATTGAGCTCCTTCTTTCGGTAAACAACAAGTTCTTCAGACTCATACGCGGCTTTGATCCCCCCGGGGGAGAAGAACTGAGGTTGCTCGAGGTTTTTACCTTGGAAAATGATAAGAAGATTTCTCATTTCAACGGCCTTGGACAAAGTCCAGAGCAACTAAATGTTTTCTACAAGAAATTATTGGCTCAAGAGACTGGTTTTTCTACCTTTGACTATTTCATATTTTATCAGTTGTACGTTTTGACGTTCGACGAGACACGGAGAATGATTTTTTGGGATGACAGAGCCTCTTCTCATGCCTTGGCAATCGCATTTAACTCAGACCCAGAAGATGCAACCAAGATTATGGATTTAAATAGGCGAATGGAGAAACACGAGTCAAACGGAAGGAATTCGAGGTATCAAGCGACTTTGGCAAAAGGAAAGATTGATGAACTCCTGCCGAAGACGAAAAAAAATAAAGTGACAGAGCTCGAGAATCTCGAAGCCGAGTTCAAAAAGCTGAACGCCAATCTGCAGAAATTAGATAAGGCATACAACGATGTAAAAGTGGAGTATGACACTTTACTTAAGAGTCAAAGCCGAATGAACGCAGATATTATGCAATTAAAGAATGAGTACAATAAACTCTTACATCCAC
>JAJYOS010000372.1:0-3911 GCA_021796055.1 Bacteroidota bacterium | reverse complement strand
TTCATCTTTACGTATTCTTCTCTCGCTATTCTAAACCGCGTTCACAGCTTACTGAAAATACCAATGTTCAAATGTCAATCGAGAAACAGGCATGTTGTCTATGCGGGTCAGTTGGCTCACATATAGTTGAAAGTATTGAGAGAAGAATACGTAAAGATGAATGTCCACTATGTGGCACCATGATTAGTGGCACGGATGGGGGTGAGCAATCTAGGCTTATGAAGCTAATCGAGAAGAATGACGAAACAATATTTTCTAAGAATATTGAGTTAGAAAGTCTGATTCTCGCAGTAGAACGTAAGAAAAAAGAATTTGAAAAAGCTGAATTTGAATTTGGTAAGGCACGGGAGAAGATCACAGAGTTTACAGAGGATTATCCAGACCTATCATTCAAGGGTACAGGAAATCAAACCGTCGATTCTTTGATTGATCAATATAGAAGCCAATTTGCGAGATTTGACAGAGAGGCCAAGGAAGAATATAAAAAGAGGGATAATCTGAAGCCCGAGTATGAAAGACTCCTGAGGAAGGTAGAGGCGACCTACAGAGATGCTGAGAAATCATTTGTTCCTACTTTTAAGAAACTTGCCAAAAGTTTCATAGGGCTTGAGCTCAATATCCAGCCAATACGTGATAGCAGAGTGTTTAAGTTAGTGCTTGAGCTTGGAGATACGGCGCGAACAACTGCAGATCAACTTTCGGAAAGTCAGCGATTCTTCTTGGATATTGCCTTGAGAATGTCGCTTGCGATATTCTTGTCAGGGAAGAGGAGCGGCGCCACTATGCTTATTGATACTCCTGAAGGATCTTTGGACATTGCATATGAAAGTAGAGTAGGGAACATGTTCGCTGAGTTCGTAATCGGTTATAACCAAAATCTATTAATGACTGCAAATATCAATGCGTCTCAACTGCTAGTGGTGTTAGCGGAAAACTGCGGCAGAAGTCGAATGAAGATTAGGCGAATGCTGGATTGGACTGACATGTCTACGATTCAGAAGGAAGGTGAGGATCTTTTCCAGAAGGTGTTTGGTAATCTGGAAAAGGCTCTGGGCAAAAGAGAGAAGTAATGACAAAAGACATAACGCCCGAGGCGTTTTACGACGCACTTTCATTGGCTCACAAGCTTGATGCCTACTTAGACGGTTTTAAGAGAGAAGAAATTCACCTGTTTTCTTTCTTTTCCTCCTTATTATACTTGTATGCTGGGAACACAATTGGCGATTGGCCACATCGGTACATCGTTAATAATGGATATCCGTACTCGGATATCATAGATGAAACAATCACTCGACACATACAGAACGGCTTGTTTGAAGAGAATGGAGATTTTCTTGTCATTACTGGAAGGGGTACAGATGAGTTCGGTAAATTCAAGAATCTACTCACATTCAAGAAAAGAGAAGAGTTCCTAGAGGCGGCATGCACAACAAGCCTTCTGGTGCCATACTCACAAACCCTAAGAGCTCTGTTGAGTGAACCAGAAATGAAAAATATTGAGTCTATCAATTCTGGCTCGTGGCTGGAGGGAACACGGATTTATCCCAAGTTCAAAGAAATTATTGAAGCAGTTGGAGTTCAGGCTCAGGACTTAATCATACCCGCCGTTACGTGGATTAACTACCTAAACGAGCAGGAAAAGTTGCGAAACTAATCACCATGCCTGACCAAACTCTGGTGGATAATATTCGAAAGGAAAACTACGCACTAAGAATATTTATCGCGTTAGATCACAAGCCAGTGGTAATCGAGATTACTACCAGGCTCATCAAATTTGTCCAGGAGGTATACAGAAGTCTAGAGCCAAGCCACTTCAAAGGGAAACTAATAATCTGCTCATCGCTCGACGATTCTGTTTTGTTTGACGAATCCACAGGTACTAAGCTCTATGACAGAAGTGTTCTTGTAAACAATAACTCCGATATTATTGTACTCCAGCTATTTCAAGACGAAAAATTGCCGTTGATGTGGCAAAACATCACTTTGGGCGATTTGTTCAATTCGGGGAATGCCGTTATATATTACTACAAAGCCTCAAGTGAGTGTTTCTATGCTAACGGCACTGCGATCCCAATTAATAATCCATTTCACTGTGCAAGTATTTTTGCGCTGCACTATCACTATCTAAGCGAGGCTCTTAACAAGTATAAACATGAGAAGATTAGGTATTCTTCCTGCACAATCTTTCAGGAGAGTTGGTTTGACATGGCAACTCGCCTTTACTTCAAGCAGAAACCCGAAGAAACAATGCAGAAGTCACTAAAAGAATTTCTTAGTAGCGCTTTAAGAGGGGTGGATGTTGTTAGGGAATATAATCTGGGTGCAAGCAAGCCGGTGGATGTAAGAGTTTATTGGAGGGAAGCGAATCGAGCAGCCTTGATTGAGGTAAAATGGCTGGGACAATCGAAGAACGACAATGGGGAGTTGACCACAGCATATTCAAATGGCAGAGGAAACGAGGGATTGGTGCAGCTGAAGGAGTATATGGATTTAGAAAGGCAGGATACACCCACTTGCATAACCAAAGGATACCTGGTCATAATTGACGGTCGAAGAAAAGGCCTTGCAGTCAATCCCGACGCAATCAGCGCCGAAGAAGCCTTCCATTATAAAGACATAGAAATAAGATTCGACAACGATAAGAGATACTACCAATCAATTACTGGCTTCGAAGAACCGATGAGAATGTTTGCTGAGCCGATTTGCTCATGACTGAGAAACCCTCTACTGGTCTCTTGGGTGGATTGAATCACAATTTCATTTTGAAGGACAGCGGGTACTCAAATTACGAGAGTACCGTCGATATGCCTCGCCACCGATGGTACTATTATAAAGAGGGCTTCTCACCGAATCTTGTTCTCAAAGCAATTGAGAAGACAGGAATCGGTAAAGATGATGTGATCATTGACCCGTTTGACGGTAGCGGCACAACCACACTTACAGCCTCCCTTGGCGGACACAAATCAATTGGTATCGAAGTTAATCCTTTTACGTCTTTCCTGTCTGATGTCAAGACAAGAAACGCGAACGTTGATCATCTGAAAACCTTGGGCGCGAAGCTAGCTAATTCATCGCAAAAAGGGTCACCTTCACCACTGGTAGGATTTTCGACCTTCAGCTGGAAAAAGGGTTTGGATAAGTGGCTTTTTAAGAAATCCATCTTGAACTCATTTGAAGGAGGATGGCAATTTACAAAACAGATCCCCTCAAGCAACATTCGCAAATTGCTTCGGCTGGCTCTTATATCTGCGGCAATGCAGAACTGCAACGCTACCCGTGATGGGAAATGCCTACGCTACAGAGAAAGTTGGAAAACAAAAACGTTTGATAAGGCATCATTCAGTCAAGATCTAATATCTATGTTGTCTCAGATCTCTTTAGACATAGAAGAGAAGCGAATTGAACAGAAACCAGTAATAGTTAATGGAGACTGTAGGGTTATCCTTAAATCTTCTAAGAAAATCAAACCGTTCAAGCTCTGTGTGACCTCGCCCCCCTATCTTAATACTTTTGACTATACGGACATCTACAGGCCTGAATTGTTTCTCGGGAAATTCGTCGATAATAACAAGGAGCTGCGCCATCTTCGGCTTAACACGGTGCGTTCGCATATCCAAGTAAACTGGAATAGACCCACGATGAAGGAATTCGGCGAGCTTTATTCAAGTTCGATGAAACACATTGAAGAAAACAATGAAGACCTGATGGACAAGAAGATTCCGCTAATGATTCAGGCATATTTTGAAGACATGTTTAACATTCTGAAATCGCTGAAAGCCCACGCCGCGGAAGATGCTCAGGTATGGATCGTTGTCTCAAACTCTGCCTATGCTGGCCTTGAGGTTCCGGTCGATTTGATTATCGGAGAAATTGGGTCTCGAGCAGGATGGTATTTGAAAGAAATTGGGGTG
>JAJYOS010000371.1 GCA_021796055.1 Bacteroidota bacterium | reverse complement strand
TTATGCGTTGGAAGTTCAGAACGAAAGCTTCCCCGCGCTTTATAACGCGAGTTATCCAAGCGCGTATGCAGGAATTCAGTTGTCGATTCCCATCTTTCAAGGGGGGAAACGCTTTCACGAGATCGATCAAGCCTCTTTGGAAGTGCAGAGCTCGGAATACGAAATCCAATCGTTGAAGGATTCCATAGACGTGGAGTACACGCAGGCAATCGGGAATTATGAGAGTAACCTGAGCAGTCTCGACGCGGCGAAAAAGAATCTAAGTCTCGCGAAGGATGTTTATAAGACGATTGAGCTTCAATACAGATCAGGTGTGAAGACTTACCTGGATGTGATTACCGCGGAGACGAATTTACGCGCGACGGAAGTGAATTACTACGATTCCTTGTACCAGCTCTTAAGCAGTAAACTCGATGTGGAACAGGCGCTCGGTACCGTGAAGTATTGAGGGATGTCGGGCAACAAATTAAATAACACTTAAACATTTGATGATATGAAAAACAGAACTTATTTGGCGGTTATCCTGGGCGTTCTAACAATAATGCTCGAGTCGTGCGGCGGCGGGAAAAAAGGAGGATTTTCTTTTCCTCCCGTGCAGGTGGATGTTTATAAAGTTAGAGAAGCGAAGGGATCGTATTATAACAGCTATCCTGCCACCGTTGTGGCGCTAGAGCAAGTTGAGATAAGACCGGAAGTCTCAGGTTACCTGACTAATATTTATTTCAATGACGGGCAGCATGTGACTAAAGGAATGAAGCTGTATGGAATCGACCAGCAGCAATATAAGGCAGCTTACGATGTTGCAAAAGCAAATCTTATTGAAGCACAACAGGATTATAAGAGATATGAAGAGCTCGCGAAGCATGACGCGATCGCGGTACAAACCCTGGAGCACGCGTCGGCAAGTTTGCAGGCGGCCGAAAGCACCTTGAACGGAGAAGAGACCAATTTGAGGAACTCGGTAATATACGCTCCGTTCAGCGGGACCATTGGAATTTCTCAGGTGAAATTGGGCTCCGCCATAACAGCGGGGCAAACCTTAATGAATACGCTTTCATCCGACAACCCGATGGCTGTTGATTTTTCCGTCGATGAAGCGTTGATCGGACGGTTTACGAATTTATTGCATGAGAAAGCCTCCGAAGTAGATTCAACGTTTACTCTGGTTTTGCCCGGTCAACGTATTTACCCGTACCACGGAAGGATACTTCTGCTGGATCGCGCGGTAGATCCGCAGACAGGTACAATTATCGCAAGGCTGGTATTTCCAAACCCCCGGAACCTCTTGAGGCCGGGTCTGACGTGCACGGTGAGAGTTTTGAACAATGATACCTCCAAGAGCATTGTAATTCCTTATAAAGCGGTTACCGTGGAAATGGGTGAATACTTCGTGTTTGTCGTTCATAACAATACGGCGGCGCAGCGAAGGATTGAGATCGGCAGAACCATCGATGATGATATGGTCATAGTGAAAAGCGGATTAAAACCGGGTGAAGAGGTGGTCACCGAAGGCGTTCAGAAATTAAGAAACGGTTCCCGGGTTGTATTGCCCTCTGCAGGAAGAACTGCCGGTGGCTCCGCTAATTAATACTCAGGTAAATAATTCAGAAATACGATAAGAAATGATTGCTGAGACGTTTATAAAAAGGCCGGTAACAGCTATTGTAATGTCACTTGTAATAGTCTTACTCGGCGTGCTTTCTATTTTCAACTTACCTATCAGTCAGTATCCTGATATTACGCCGCCAACGGTATCAATATCCGCGACGTTCACTGGAGCCGACGCCACGACTGTCGAGCAGACCGTTACAACGCCGATTGAGACACAGGTAAACGGAACTCCCGGCATGGCATACATGACGAGCACTAGTACAAGCAGCGGCCAGTCTTCAATCAGCGTTGTGCTAAAGCAGGGAGTCAATCCCGATATCGCAACGATGGATATTCAGAATCGTGTAGGCATCGCAACGCCTCAGCTGCCGGACTTAGTAAAACGGTTGGGCGTGACGACAAGGAAAAGCACGTCCAGCATACTGATGATTGTCGCGATCTATTCTCCGCATCACACACATAACATTTCCTTCCTGGACAACTACACGAACATATTTGTGAAAGACGCGCTCCTCCGCGTGCCGGGCGTGGGAGATATCTTCGCGAGAGCGGATAATTTCAGCATGCGAATATGGCTTGACCCGAATAAAATGGCCCAGTTGGGCTTAACAGCGGGCGATGTGACAAACGCGATATCGGAGCAGAATCTTCAGATAGCCGCGGGCACCGTGGGCGCTCCCCCGCAAAACAGCAGGCAGACTTTTCAGTATACAGTATTTACCAACAGCAGGTTGAATTCCGTAAAGCAATTTGGAAACATTGTCGTGAAGACTAATCCTCAAACCGGGGCAGAAGTATACTTAAAAGATGTGGCCACGGTTCAGCTGGGCTCAGACAACTACGGAATCAATTCCTATGTCGACGGGGAGAGATCGTCTTTTCTGTTAATATTCCAATCTCCCGGCAGCAACGCGCTGAAAGTTGCAGATGGAGTATATAGGGAGATGAACCGCATTAAAGCGTCTTTCCCGGAGGATGTGGCTTACAAAGTACCGTTTGAGGCAGTGTCGGTTGTGCGCGAATCCATCAACGAAGTGTTGATTACACTGCTCGAAGCGTTGGCCCTGGTGGTGCTTGTGGTGTTCCTCTTCCTTCAAAACTGGCGCGCAACCATAATACCCATATTGGCTATACCGGTTTCCATAATAGGCACGTTTGCCTTCTTTGAGCCGCTAGGTTTTACAATTAACACACTTACCATGTTCGGATTTGTGCTTGCGATTGGGATAGTGGTGGACGATGCGATAATTGTGGTGGAGGCGGCGCATCATTACATTGACGAAGAGCATATGTCTCCGAAGGAGGCGGCGTCGAGGGCGATGAGGGACATCTCCGGGCCGGTGGTGGCAATCGCGTTAATTCTTGCGTCGGTGTTCATCCCCGTTGGATTTATACCGGGTATCGTAGGGAAGCTCTATCAGCAGTTTGCGATAACCATAGCGGTTTCTGTCATAATTTCGGCTTTTGTCGCACTCACGCTGACTCCGGCATTGTGTTCGCTGATATTGAAGCCTACAACGTTGACTAAGGAATCGAGAGGCTTAAATAAATTCTTCTTTAAGTTTGACGAATGGTTCAAGAGATCAACCGGTTCATACGTGGAAGGTGTCAGGAGGAGCATAAAGATGGCGCCCTACTTCCTGATAATCTTAATTGTAGTGTATGCCGGTACCGTAGTCTTGTTTATGAACAAGCCAACAGGATTTATCCCAAGCGAGGACGAAGGAAGGCTGTACGTTACATACCAGCTGCCGGAAGCCGCATCCGCGGTCAGGTCTATCGATGTAATCAAAAGGATGATGAACATTCTGGAGAATACAAAAGGCGTAGGACATTTTGCCGCGATCAATGGAATCAACGTTGTCAACTTTGCCGCCAAATCCAACAGCGGAACTATTTTCGTCCAGCTTAAACCGTGGGGCGAGCGTACCAGCAAATCGCTTCATCTGGACGCTATGATGAATACGCTGAGAAGGAAATTCGCTTCAATAAAAAGCGCAAACGTAATAGTGATCGCGCCGCCGGCAATCCCGGGGCTCGGCGCCACGGGAGGGTTCAGCTTCGAGCTGGAGCAGAAGCAAAGTACCGATAACATACAGCAGTTTGCAAATGTTGTCGATCGATTTGTCGCAGCGGCAAACAACAGTCCGGTACTGTCGAACGTGTTTACGTTTTTTTCAGCAAATACTCCGGCGTATGATTTAACCGTAAACAGAGACAAATGCGCGAAGCTTGGCATCAACGTAGCTGATGTCTACAATACAATTCAGACATATTTAGGCAGCAGCTACGTAAATGACTTCACAATATACGGCAGAGACTTTCACGTAATAGCACAGGCAGATACGAACTACAGAGCCTCTATACACGATCTATCGAAATACTATGTGAGAAATTCCTCGGGTAGTATGATACCCTTAAGTACGCTGGTAAGCTATAAAATTACGCAGACGGCTTCGGTGATATCTCACTTTAATATGTTTCGTGCCGCGCTTATAAATGGAAATGCGGCACCGGGGTATAGCAGCGGGCAGGCGTTAACGGCATTGCGCCAGCTAGCGGCAAAGGTACTGCCTGCCGGTTACGGTTATGATTTTTCTGGCTTATCCAGGGAAGAAATAAATGCCAGCAGCAGTACATTCTCGATCTTCGGATTATCTCTTCTGTTCGTGTTCCTATTCTTATCGGCTTTGTATGAAAGCTGGTCGGTGCCTTTTGCAGTGTTGTTCGCGGTGCCCATAGCCGCGTTCGGCGCAATAGTCGCTTTGATTTTGCAGCCGCATTTAAGCGATAATGTGTATGCGCAAATAGGACTGGTCGCTTTGATCGGCCTTGCGGCGAAGAACGCGATACTTATCGTGGAGTTTGCTAAGGAACGTTTGGATCACGGAATGCCCCTTCTTGAAGCAGTAACCAACGCGGTAAGATTAAGGCTTCGCCCCATCCTTATGACTTCTCTGGCATTTATACTAGGTGTTTCTCCGTTGGCATTTGCGACAGGTGCCGGTGCTCACGCAAGGCAGACGATCGGCTGGACGGTTATCGGCGGAATGATTGCCGCCACCGGCCTCGCAATATTCATTGTGCCTGTCCTCTTTACAGTGATTACCAAAATAGCGTACGGCAGAAAGAAGCTGGAGGTATTGGAATCTTCCGGGCATAACGAAGGGAATGCCGGGACGGAGGTCTGAGGTGGGTATCCGCCCCCGGTTGATGAAGGACTAACCTGAGGTTGTCAGTCATATCATGCATTGACAACCTTCCAAATTCGTTCCGGCCTCGGGTAATCTATGTGGCACCTTTCAAGTAGCACCAATTAATCCTGGTGAATTGTTCGAAAGCGGTGAAAGGTGAGGTTGCCAGGATTCCAGAGGCCTGAAGGTAAGGAAGTAACTATTATCAGGATCGGAGATGTCATTATGCTTCTTTACCTTAAGAAGTAACGGGGATCTCTGTTTGAGAGTCTTGAGGAATTTTCCGAGGGCTTTATAAATGCACCGGGCTCAGCCGCCGCTGAATAAGAGGACCGACCTGCTCGGATAAATTGCCCCCTCGACACTAATATCCGCGTTTGCATCCTCGTCAACAACCCCTACTGCCATTCTCAGCGTAATGAATAAAGAAACTGAAGATCATCCATCGTACGAGTACATCCTTAAGTCGCAGCGGCTAGATTCGGTTCCATAACAAAAACATTCTCATCGATTCCGATTTGTATTGAAGGAAGCGAAAAATTGGGGAAGAGAAGGGGCTAAAATGAGTGAATCTGTGGACAGGGGCGGAATCGAACCGCCGACACACGGATTTTCAGTCACTCCGCTTCTTCGGTTTTCCCCCCGATTTCAGCGTTTTTGCTCAAAATGTTACCCGGATTGTTAACGTATCATGGCTGATAGGTGGGCTTAGCAAAAGGAGTCTTAGCCATGTTTCTGTTCAAACGCAATGGGCGATACCATATCCAGTACATCGACAAGACCACTCACAGGGTCATGAGGATAAGCACGCGGTCCAAAACGAAGAAGGACGCTCTCGTCTTCCTTACAAACTTCCAAGAGGAAGTAAAGAAGCGACAGGGTGAACGGCTGGCCCCTATCCTGCTAAGTGAACTGAGCAGGGAGGTTGAGGAATACTCGAGACAGCGTCATGCTAAGAAGACCACGGAGGATTACAAATCCACTTTCAGGATCTTTGTCCGCCATGTAGGGGATATTCCGCTTTCGAGCGTGGACCGGGCTATGGTGGAGGACTACATCACAACACGAACGAAAGAGACTTCGAGCTATACCGGGAGAAAAGAGCTGGCTTACTTGTCGGGGGCCTTCAAATACGCCATTGCGAGGCGTTATGTTATCGAAAATCCATGCAAAGGAGTCAGAAAACCTTCAATACCGCAGAAGATGCCTATATTCCTGAGCGAAGCGGAAGTACATGTACTGCTTCTGAGCATCGACTTGCCAGTCTTCAGGGACGTGGTGGAGTTCGCAGTAAACACGGGAATGAGACAAATGGAGATTCTTTCTTTGCGTTGGGAGCAGGTAAACCTTCAGGACAAGATTGTCATTCTCGATAATCGGAACAACGTAACAAAATCCAAGAAAGTCAGATCAATCCCCCTTAATCGAACGGCACTCGAAGTCCTGCAGAGAAGAAAGGAGCCTTCCGAAACAGGGATCGTTTTTGCGTACAAACACAAGTCCATCTCCCAGAATCTCATGGTCAAGTACTTCAAGAAATATGTGATTCGCGCGAAGCTAAACCCGAAACTGCACTTCCATAGTCTCAGACACACTTTCGCATCTTTGCTGGTCCAGCGAGGCGTGAGCATCTTTCAGGTAAGCAAACTGCTTGGGCATTCAAACGTAGCAGTAACAGAAATATACAGTCATCTCAGAGGCGACGACCTGCAGGAAGCAATCGAAAAGTTGACAGAGAAGACTAACCGAAGCAATTGACCGCTTTCAGAAATCAGACTGCGGGGTATCGAGGTATGGCAATAGCCCCACTTAAGGTGGGCGGAGATCAGCCAATTAAGACACGTTTTAAGGGGGATTGATCTG